>JANYAR010000015.1 GCA_025361185.1 Alphaproteobacteria bacterium
ATGGCCGGCCTGGTAGGAAACCGCCCACCCCCACAGGATAAAATCGATTTTTTGGGGCGGCCGCGACAGCTCCTGGCGGACCATCGTGTTCGCATAGTCCTGCATAGCGCCGAAGATATGAGGCTTCAGTGCCGCGATGCCCGGATTGTCGCGCTGGAACAGGTCTTCCTTGGTCTGAAAGCCGCCTTCGGTGGTGGTGCCGGCGGTGGAATTGGGTTCGGTCGCGGCGATCTGGGCCACCAGCGCCGTCAGTTGCTGGTTGGCCTCCTCCATGCCGTCAAGATGGCGATGCAGGATCGTGGTGGGAAAGACCGAGATGATCCTGTCAGCCGTCATGAAGCCCCATTGTTGCCCGCGCCCCGATGATAGCGAAAGCGCAAACCATTGAAACCTCAATCTATCCTTGTTGGACCGGCAGGTGGCGTTCAGTGTTTCTTGGGCAGGGCGAAGACATAGACCGCCTGCCCGGTCTGGGAGCGGTGCACTTCCTGCAGCATGGTGGAGGGCTTCTGCACCGGGCTGCCGCCTTGCGTGCCGGTGGTGACGGCGATGAACTGCTCGCCGCCTACGCTGAAGGTGATGGGAAAGCCCTGAACTCCGGTGCCCAGACGGGTGTCCCACAGAGTCTTGCCGGTCTTGACGTCGAAGGCGCGGAACACGCGATCGAAGTCGCCGACAAAGCCGACGCCGCCTGCGGTGGAAATGATGCTGGTGAGGAAGGGCGCGCGCTGCTGAAAGGTCCAGATCGGCTTCAGGGTCCTGGTCTCATAGGCGGAGATACGCCCCAGATTGCCGTTGCTGCCCGGCATTTCATAAAATGCCTGGCCGCCCGCGCCATACATGGCACAGGTCTGGCTGAGCGGGATCAGCAGCAGATCGTCGGGCTGGTCATAGCTGGTGGCGGGCCAGTCATGGCCGCCTTCCGGGCTGGGACATGACGCGATCGCCACGCCGGGCTTCTGGTGGATGATATCGTCGCGATAGGTGGGCCGGCCGGTTTTCTTGTCGAACTTGACCCACACATTCTGGAAAACCGTCTGCGCCAGATCCAGGAACTTGCCGTTGGTGCGGTCGAGCTTCCACAGGATGCCGGTCTTGCCGACTTCCAGCACTGTTTTCTGGTCGCCATAGTCGACCAGCACACGCTCATAAACCTCGTCCAGGTCGAGCGATTCACCCGGCGCATTCTGGTAATACCACTGCAACTTTCCGGTATCGGGATTGAGCGCGAGCGTGGTGTTGGAGAATAGCGCATCGCCGTCGGTGCCGCGCTGGTCGCGCCGCGAGGGCTTGGCCTGGCCAGTGCCCCAATATGTCAGATTGAGCTGTGGATCATAAGAGCCGGTGATCCAGGCATCGGCACCCGCCCGCTGGTCGTCCGCCAGGTTGCCCCAGCTATCGCCGCCTTGTGTGCCCTTGTCGGCAATGGTCAAGGTCTTCCATAACAGCTTGCCGGTCGCGGTATTGTAAGCGGCAATCCAGCAATGATCCTGCACCGAGCGGTCGTCGCAGCGCGTCAGCCCCACCAGCAGCTTGCCGTGGATCACCGTCATGCCGCCTACCTTGTCGTCCTTGTAGGTGGAGATGACGGTGTGCCAGACTTCTTTGCCGGTGCGCGCGTCGAGCGCATGAACGGTCGCACTGGTGGCGCCGTAGAACAGCAGATTGCCGTACAGCGCCATCGTGCGGGTGGCGTTCTCTAGATTGTCCAGCACAGGGCCGATGCGGTTTTCCCAGATCAGTTCACCGCTTTTGGCGTCCACCGCCTGCACCGTGTTGGTGCGATTGTTGGACAGGAACATCACCCCGTCATGCACCAGCGGATTGAATTGCTGGCGGCCGCCTTCGTCCATGGCATAGACCCAGCGCAGCTCAAGGCTGCCGACATTGGACGTGTTGATCTGCGCCAGGCGGCTGAAATCCCAGGCCTGGTAATTGCCACGATGCATCAGCCAGTCATTCTCGGACGGATGAGCCAGCATGTCGTCGGTGCCCGGAGTGTAATTCTTCACCACGCCGGTGACGACCAGGCCTGCGGGTGTGGCGGGTGCGCGGCGGCGTGTGGCGGGGGCCGCAACCGGCGCATCCAGCAGCCCCGCCGGTGTCTTGCCGCTGGCAAAGCTGCCGATCTTGTCCTTGGCGTCGCCAGTAAACGTGACGGCGCCAGGCGCCGCGCCATTGGCCTGAAGGATGAAGGCCACGATCTGCTGATAGGTCTCGGCTGGCAGGGAGCTGGGATTGCTCATCGGCATGGAGGCCTTGATCACGCCGTAGAGCTCATCGGTGCCCCGCTTGCCCCAACTGTTGATGAAGGCTGAACCCACCAGCGGGGGCGCTTCGCCGCCGCCCTGAAGCATCCTGTTGTGGCAGGTGGCGCAATTTTCCAGATAGGCGGCATGGCCGGCGCCGGCCTGGGCGGCGGTGTAGGGTCCGCCGGCCTGGGTGGCAGCGGTGCCAATACCGATCAGGGTAACAGCCGCCGCCGCGACCATTCCCGCACGCATTTTCCGCCCCAAAATCGGCATGATGCATTCCTCGCTAACGGGTGGGCATATTGAGCTGGGGCAGGAACCAGGGCCCCTGCTGGGGCACATCCGCCGGCGCATCGACGTGTTGCGGCAACAGCCACCCCCAAAGGTTGCCGGTGGGCGCCTTCTGGCTGTCGATCTGCACATAGAGCCTGCCGGTGCGGAAGGCCGCGGCCTGTTTGGCGCTCAAGGTCAGGGTTCCGGAAACCGTGCCGCCGGTGGCCTGGGTGACCGTCAGATCAATGCTTTCCGTTCCCGGAGCGCCAATGGCAACACCGACAATCAGATGGGCGGCGGTGGCCGGTGACGGCAGGCCCGCGAATTGGCCGGCAACCGTCAAAGTCCTGCCGTCCAGCGTGGCGGTGACCTCGCCACGGCCCAGCATGTTCACCCTGTTGGCCGCATCCAGCGGCATCGGGCCAAGATTGGCTTGATAGGTGTCGGCGGCGAAGGCCGGACCGAGCGACAGCCCGGCCGTCAGGGCCGCGAAAACCACCAACCGTCGGACTAGCGTCCATGCCATGTGGGAACCTTTTTCGGCCTGCGGAAGTCCGTCTCAGCCATTTTCAATTGCAAGGATGTAGCCGGCCAGTCCTGCCGGCTCCCCAAAAAAATATGGCGGCCATCCGGTGGGACGGCCGCCATAACTCTTCTTCCGGCATCAATGGTTGATGCGGAAACCGATGTGATAGAAGCGGCCCAGCACGTCATACAGCGCCGGGTTTGTAATCGGCGACTGGTTCGCCGGTCCGAAGGCATACGCATTACCGGGATTCTGGTTGGTCACATTGTCGACCTTGAAGTAGAGCTGCGAATGCTCGCTCAGGTCATAGTGACCGCCAAGGTCGAAATAGAGCTCGCCCGGCATGTAGTTGCTGTTGACCGTGGGATGGTTGTTGTCCACTGGCGCGGTCGTGCAGGGCGTTCCGCAGACCACCCAGTTGCGGTTGATCACGCCTTGACTGAACCAGCGTTCGTTGACGAACAGTCCCCAATTATCGGCGTCATAGGCCTGGTTGAAGAATATCTTCCAGTGCGGGGTGGCACCGCCGTTAGAGCCGGCCGATTCGGTGATCACGCCGCCGATGAAGCCGGGATTGGTGACAAACTTCATGACATTGGTCGCGAGCAAGCGCACGGTGACATCACCGCCAAGGCCCCAGTCGATCGCGTCATTCATGGCGAAGCGATAGCTCGCTTCATAGTCGATACCGTCGGTGACCACCGATGCGATATTGACTTGTGGCGTGATCTGCGAGGTCGGACGGGTCAGGGTCGTGACCGGGTCGATCACGCCATTGACTGCCCACGGCACGCCATTGCTGCTGATGAACGAGCACTGCAACGCATTGCCGTTGAAGCACAGGTCCATTTCCTGCTGCTGGCTGAGCTGGGTGATTTCGCCCCTGACCCCAACGCGCCAATAGGTGGCTGACATATTCAGGCCGGGGATATAGGACGGCGACCACACCAGGCCCACTTCCGTCGTCTGGCCCTTTTCCGGCTTCAGGCTGGGGTTGGCGGTGATGGGATTGGGCAGCGGGCTGATGCCCTGGCCCGCGGCGCCGCCGTTCAGCTTGAAATCGTCGTTCACCGAACCATTGTTGACGCGGGCGCCAGCGAAGAGTTCCGCCAGGTTGGGCGCGCGCACGTCACGCGACTGCAGGGCACGAAGGCGCAGGCCATCCAGCGGCGTATCCCAGGTCGCACCCACCTTCCAGGTCTCGACGTCACCCGAGGTGGTGTAGTGGGTGTAACGGCCGGCCAGGTTTAGGTTGATCCGGCCCCATTCCGGCGTATCCAGAAGCGGGACGTTGGTTTCAAGGAAGGTTTCCCATTCGTGGAACACGCCGCGTGCGGGCTGGAAGTTGCCGGCATACCAGTTGGGCGCGGTGGGTGGCAGCGGCGCGCCATTAGCGCCGATTGACCCAGGATTGAGCAGCGGGTTGCCGGCCGGGCCGTACAACGCGCCGCCGAACATTTCATTGGCGCAATTGCCGCGCGAGGCGCAGTCCGTCTGCGTGTGGAACGCTTCCTCGCGATATTGAAAGCCTGTGGCGACCGAAACCTTGCCGGCCCAGTCTTGCAGGACGTCACCGCTGACGACGGCGTCGATCACTTCCTGGCGCGTATCGCTGATCTGCCATGGGAAACGGCCATTGGCGCCCGGATTGCTGCCGTCCTGATTAATACCTTGAACAAATGACCGTCCTGCCGGCGAAGCGCCGTTGGTGCCAATGATGTTCAGCGGTGCGCAGCCGACCGAACGGGCTGCGACCGAGCGGCAGATCACGCTGCCGACCGGCACGCCCGGAAAGGAGGCCGCGTTGTTGCTGGTGACGGTCACCGCGTCGATCGCCGCATCGTAGAAGGGCGTGACCAGGATGTTTTCTAGCGTATTGTGATAATCGACTTCGCCATGCGCGCCATAGACCTTGAAGTTCCAGTCGATGTCGAACAGGTTGAACTCGCCGTCCGCACCCACCACAAAGCGGCGCATGGTGCGATTGTTGTAGTTCTCGACATTCGCCAGCACCGAGTTCTGGGCGCCGTAGGTCATCGAGCCGGCACTGAAGCCGTTGATGAAGCCGTTGAAAACAGGAGAGCCCGCGGGGCCGCTAACAAGAGGCGATGGCGATGTCGTGCCATCAAGGTTCGCCGCAGGCGCATAGGTGTTGCCGCCAAGGCCCGAAATGCCGCCCACAGGCTGGGCGATGGTGGTGAACTGGCTGTTGTAGGCCGCGCTCTGGCCATTGTTGGCCAGGCACGCTTGCGCGATCGAGCCGGGCAGGAAGGGATTGTCGCAGCCGATATGCAGATTATCCGACTTGAAGAAGGACTGGGTCGGCTTGTCCCAGGTCACGACTTCGCTGTACATGCCGGTGGCATAGACTTCGATTTTGTCCGTCAGGTCATAGGAGACGCGGACGAAGGTGTTGCCGCGCACCAAGCGCGCCACCATGGCGGCATAGCCGGTCTGGTTGCCGGCAAGATCGCCACCGAAGCAGTAGCCGCCGGGGGAGCAGCCAGTGACCGCGTTGGTGGTGTTTCTGGCCGGGGTGGCGGGCAGGCCGTTGGCGCCAAAGCCGTAATCGAACTGGGACGGCGCGCCATTGGCGCCGAATTGCGTGCCCTGCAACGGACCACGCGTGATGAGGCCGCCATAGGCCCACTGATTGTTCTTGCCGTTGAGGCCATTAACAAACATCGGGCTGCCGCCGGGGCAGCCGGCGGGCTGGCACGACGCGGCGCTAGTGAACATCTGCAGCTGCTGCGGATTCTGGTACCAGCGGCGCGGACCTACCACGCTGTTGACGCCCGCTTCACTGGTGAATTCGCCCGACACTTCGACATGGGCGCGGCCACCCATGAAGCTGGTGCCCGCCGCCAGCTGGATCTGGGCCTGGGGATCGTCGGCATAGTTGGTGATGCCGCCGTTGAGGTTCATCTTGAAGCCCTCGAACTTCTTGTCGAGGATGTAGTTGACGACACCTGTCACGGCGTCCGAACCCCACGAGGCCGATGCGCCGCCGGTCACCACGTCGACGCGCTGCAGCAGCAGCGAGGGGAACTGGCTGATATCGACCACGCCTTGCGAAGACGTCGGAATGACGCGCTCGCCGTCGATCATGATCAGGTTGCGCTGCGTGCCGACGCCGCGGATGTTCAGCGCGGACAGGCCGTTGACGCCATTGGACGAGCCGCCATTGCCGACGCTGGAACCGGTCGAACCCATCAGTGAAGGAAGCTGGGTAACCGTGGTGAAGACATTGGGGTTGGCCTGCTTGGTCAACTCGTCGGCATTGATGACGGTGGTGGGTGTCGGCGCATTGAAGCCGCTGCTCATAATGCGCGACGACGATACGGTGACCGACTCCACGCCTTCCGGGGCCTGCGCCATGGCGGGCGCCGAAATCAGCATGGCCAAAACAGCGGTGCTGCTGGACAGTGCCAGGCGACGCTTCGCGCGGCCCGCATTTGCGTTCGAATTCATGATTTTTCCCCTATGTGTTGTCGGTGTCTCATTTTTTCGAGACTTTTCCTTACGTTGAGCCTAATGCTGGATGGCGAATATCGCAATAGTGTCACCGAAGACCGGGCGGCCTTCGTGCTTCATCTGGGTCTCCTGGCTGTGGCAACCACTGGCCCCAACAGCAAGATACTGCACGCCTTTTACGCGGTAAGTGATGGGGGGCGTACAGGGACCGATGCCCATATGATACGCCCAGAGTTTTTCTCCGCTCTTGGCATCGAATGCCATGATATTGCCGGCGACCTCGCCCGCGAACACCAGATTGCTGGCCGTCGCCAGCACGCCGCCGAACATCAGGTGATCGCTGGGATATTGCCAGGCGATCTTTCCGGTATTGACGTCGATCGCCGAAAGATTGCCTGAGTTCGGAATCATTTGCGGTTCCAGCGCCTTGCGCTCCGCGTCGGTGGGAATGGCGTTGCCGAATTGCTGTCCCACTTCGGGCGTTCCCGGTATCCATGGCTTGCTGGGCTTCACCTTGTAGATGTGGGGTTCGTTGATCCCCATGGTATAGAAATAGTGGGTCAGCGGCGAATAGGCCGGCGGCTGCCACATCGCGCCGCCGTGATTGGCCGGGTAATAGACCCGCGCCGTGTCATCGGGCGGGATCATCTTGATGATCGACTCGCTCTGTTTCACGAATGCGTCCGACCGGCGGATCAATTTCCCGGTGTCGCGGTTGACGATATAGAGATGGCCGTTCTTGTTGGCTTCGGCCGCGGCTTCCACCATCTTGCCGTTCTTGTCCGGCACGTCGAACAGCATGGTGGGCGCCGCCGAATCCAGGTCCCACACATCGTGCGGTATCTGCTGATAATACCAGGCAAGCTTGCCGGTCTTGGCGTGCACCGCGACCATGGAAACGGTGTAGAGATTGTTGCCCTTGCGGAAACCGCCATACATGTCGGGATTGGGATTGCCAGTGGCGAAAAACATCAGGTCACGCTTGGGGTCCACTGCGACCGCGTCCCACATGGAACCGCCGCCGATCTTCCAGGAATCGCCTTCCCAGGCACCTTTGAAATTCGGGTCGTCGGGACCGGCTGTCAGGTTGAAGCGCCAAACCAGCTTTCCGGTCTCGGCGTCAAGGGATTCGACAAAGCCGCGGGTTGGCCATTCCGCGCCGCCATTTCCCACCGTCACCAGGCCGTTATAGACCTGCGGTGCGCCGGTGAAGGAATACCAGTGGTAAGGCTGGGGCAGGATGTCTTCGCGCCGGGTTTTCCAGATCACCGCGCCGGTTTTGGCGTCCAGCGCCACCACATGGCCATCCACCTGGGCGACATAGACCTTGCCGTAGGCAACCGCCACGCCGCGCGCCTGCGGGCCGCAGCAAAGATTGGTATATTCCAGCACCGGATTGTAGGACCACAATTCCTCGCCGGTCACCGCATCATAGGCCTGGACCACATTGCCCGCGGCTTCGACAAAAAGAACGCCATCGATCTCGAGCGGCGTGGATTCCATGGCGTTGGCCACACCCGTCTGGATCAGCGCCACCGGCCTCAGCTGCTTGACGTTGGAGGCATTAATTTCGGTCAACGGTGAAAAGCGCTGATTGTCATAGGTCCTGCCGTGCAGCCGCCAATTGTCCTGGTCGGCATCGGCATTGAGCCTTTGGGCATCGCTGTTGGAGACATCGGCCGTAACCGGCTTCATCTGAAAGGAGATGGTGTTCGCGTTCGCGGCCGGCGGTTGCGCCACCGTGGCCTCTTCCTGCCCGAGCGCCAGGCCCGCCCAAGTCACTGCGACACCGGCGCACAAGGCGGCGCAAGTGGCGCCGGACACGACTTGGCGCGACAAGGCCATCACCAAGGAAACCACACTCGCATGAACACGCAAATTTTCCCCCGTTCGCCTCCTAAACAGAGACAATTTTCTCATGGATGTACGAAAGCGAAATAGTACGAAATTGTGAGACCGTCCGTAGAGGAGCTAAAAATGCCACACCATATCGACGGGATTTGGTATAACAAATTTACCCATTATTTTCAAAGACTTGAGCAATATTTCACATCCTGAATTTTTGCCTTATGGTAATCAGAGTACAACATCTCCCGTTCCAGGGTTTTGCAATGGCAGAAAATGACGATCGCCTGAATTCCTGGAAGCAAATTGCCAGCGTGCTGAACCGCGAAGTGCGCACCGTCCAGATGTGGGAAAAGTGCGAAGGACTGCCGGTTCATCGCCATTTCCACAACCGGCGCAGCACTGTTTTCGCCTCTCGCGCCGAAATCAAATCCTGGTCCAGGCACCGGGCCGAGATGCACCTTCCTCGCAAGGCGACGGACTCTGCGCCGCAACTCGCATCATCGCACCAGAACCGGATCGCGGTTCTGCTGCCGGCGACCGAGCCTGCGGGAGAGGCTCTGGCGCTGCTGCTGCAGCAGGCCGTGCGGCGGCTGGATTCGGTGCGCGTTGAGATCGGCGCGGATGATGACAGCGAAGCGGAATTCCTGCTGCGATGGAAAGAGGGCGCCGAAGTCGATTGCGCCGTCGCGGAACTGTTCTGCGGCCGCACGCGCACCGTGATCTGGTCGCGGGCGTTCAACCTTGGCCAGTCCCCATGGGCGGAGACGGCAGAGCAGCTGGCGGAGCAAATGAACCAGGGCCTGTGGTTGCACACGATCTTGGCCGCCAAGCCGGCCGCCAATGCCCGCTCGGCACATGCCGATGCGCGCGAGGCCTATTTCAAAGGCCGCTATTTCTGGAACCGCCGTAGCGAAGTGGACTTGCACAAGGCCTTGCAACATTTCCACACCGCGGCCGCAACGGACCCGGAATTCGCCCTGGCCTATACCGGCATCGCCGATACCCTCACCTTACTCTCATTCTACGAGATGGTTTCCCCCACGGAGGCGATGCCGCAAGCGCGAGACGCTGCCATCCGGGCCATCCAGCTGGAGCCGGACCTTGCCGAGGCGCACACATCGTTGGCCGACGTTCATCTGCATTTCGACTGGCGATGGGACGCGGCGGGACGGGAATATCGCCGCGCCATTGAATGCAACCCCCGCTATGCGCTGAGCTATCACTGGTATGCCAATCTGCTGGCCGCGACCGGGCAGCACGACGCCGCATACGCCGCGGTGATGCGGGCCCTGGAAATTGATCCCGTATCGCTGAGTATTCAAGTCTGGGCTGGGGTCACCTCGCATCTTGCCAGGCGCTACGATGATGCCGTGCGCCACTATCAGAAAGCGCTGGAACTCGATCCGAATTTCATCGTGGCACACATGTATCTGGCCCAAGCGCTGGAGCAAAAAGGCTGCTATCGCGAGGCGCTGCATTCCTTCGATACCGCGATCCGCCTCACCGGCGGCAGCAGCAATTTGACGGCCATGAAGGCTCACTCCCATGCTCTTGCCGGCGATCACAGATCGGCGCGG
>JANYAR010000180.1 GCA_025361185.1 Alphaproteobacteria bacterium
CATCAGTTTGAAATAGCTACGGCCTTGGCTCCCCAACGGGTGCAGCTTGTATCTTGGGAAGCGGCGTGACTGGCTCATTTCCCATACTTTTGAACCGCTGCACCGGACAAAGCTGGATGCTTATCCGCCATCCCCTTGCCAACGGCAAGAATCTTACAGGTGATTATGGCTTCACTTGGGACCCCCTTCAGATCAGTGACGCACCGGCGATCATAATTGGGAATCCGCCCGAGCCAGTCACGCCGCTTCCCAAGATACAAGCTGCACCCGTTGGGGAGCCAAGGCCGTAGCTATTTCAAACTGATGCAGTGCCAAATACAGGCATAACTTGCATTTCCCAGGAATATCCCTATTTTGCAGTGCAGTAAGAGTCGCGCCGCCATCCGGGCGTGCGGCCATGGGCGCCACGTGTCGCGCCCCTTTTCAGGAGCGTGCTACGACCAACGTGACGACCTCCGGCGCGGAAGCCGGATTAGACGAAGTCATTGAAAATACAGAGACTTCTTCGATTGTGATCCCAGCCGGCGAGCCCGTAAGCACGGGCTTCGACTCCTTGGGTCTGTGCCCCGACATCCTCAAGGCGGTGGCCGACAGCGGCTACACCATCCCCACGCCGATCCAGGCTCAGGGCATCCCCCTTGTGCTGCGGCGGCGCGACATGATCGGCATTGCCCAGACCGGCACCGGCAAGACCGCCAGCTTCACCCTGCCCATGATCGAGATGCTGTCGCGGGGCCGTTCCAAGGCCCGCATGCCGCGCGCCCTGGTGCTGGAACCCACCCGCGAGCTGGCCGACCAGGTTTCCGAAAGCTTCGACAAGTACAGCAAATATTCCAAGCTTTCCCATGCGCTCCTGATCGGCGGCGTCTCGATGGACGAGCAGGTCAAGAAGCTGGACCGCGGCGTCGACGTGCTGATCGCCACTCCGGGCCGGCTGATGGATCATTTCGAGCGCGGCCGCATCCTGCTCTCCCAGGTCAATATCCTGGTGATCGACGAAGCCGACCGCATGCTGGACATGGGCTTCATTCCGGACGTGGAGAAGATCTGCAAGCTGCTGCCCTTTACCCGCCAGACCCTGTTCTATTCCGCCACCATGCCGCCGGAAATCCAGCGTCTTACCGACCAGTTCCTGCACAATCCGATACGCATCGAAGTCTCGCGCCCCGCCACCACCGCCGAAAATATCACCCAGGAAGTGGTGGAAATCCCCGCCAATGACTGGGCCAAGCGCGAAGCGCTGCGCCGCCTGATCCGCGAGGCGGAGCCGACCCTGAAAAACGCCATCGTCTTCTGCAACCGCAAGCGCGACGTGGACGTGGTGGCCAAGAGCCTGGTCAAGCACGGCTTCGACGCCGCCCCCATCCATGGCGACCTCGACCAGAGCTTGCGCACCAAAACCCTGGACCGCTTTCGCGCCAACGAACTCAAGATCCTGGTGGCCAGCGATGTCGCGGCACGCGGTCTGGACGTTCCGGCGGTCAGCCATGTGTTCAATTTCGACGTGCCGATTCATGCCGACGACTATGTCCATCGCGTCGGCCGCACCGGGCGCGCCGGACGCAGCGGCGCCGCCTATATGCTGGCCTCGCACCGCGACGGAAAATATATCGAGGCGATCGAGAAGATCACCGGACAGAAACTGGCGCGCCGCGAGATGATGGACATCGAGGTGCGCGAAGAAAGCCGCCCCCACCGTGGCAATGATCGCCATGGGCGCGGCGGCAAGGGTGGACGCGAGCGGGACGGCAAAGACCGTCATCGTGACCGCCGTCCACCGGGCGGCAAATTCCACGATCAGGTCGCCAGCATGGAACCCACGGAAGTCAGCGCGACGCCCCAGCTGGCCGAAGCGCCAGTGCAAGCGCCAATGCCCGAACAGCGCCGCGACAAGCCCCAGCAAGACAAGCCGCGCCAGGACAAGCCGCGGCACGCCCCGCGCGCCCAGGCCGACGCCCCGCGCCAAAATCAGCCGAAGCGGGAACGCGGCAGCCAGCGCCAGCACAATGAGCAGGCCGCCCAACCTGCGGCGGTGGACCGAAGCGAGCTTCCGGCCTTCCTGTTCCGGCCCGTGCCGGTCAAAAAGCCCGAGCCGCAGCAATGATACCCGGGGCGCCGCTGCCCAATTTGCCGCCTAAGCGGCTGAAAAATTGCCGTGAAATGGTCCCGTGTGTGACATTTTTAAGCTTGCCTACCCACCATACTTAACGCTTTTTATACAGCGGCTGCATTACCAGTCATGGTGGAAATGCCGTCTCGACGGAGTGGTGTGGTGTTCAGTCACGACCGGGAACAGAATTGTGCCAAGTCAGCGCTCGCGTTGATGGAAGATTCTGGCGTTGCGGCCACGCCCGACAATTTCGAGCTGTTCTATGCCTATGCCTCCGGAGAAAACCCTGCCCTGATGCGGGTGATGGCCGCCTTCATCCATGCCAAGAAGGAATTCTCGCCGGAAATTCTGGCCGATCTGCGCATGCGCTGCCTGTCGGGTGCGCGCGCGGCACAGGCCATCGACGCGGCAAGCGGCAACATAGACGCCCTGATCGAGAATGTGCTGGGCAAGCTGGAAAGTTCGGCACGCGACACCGCCAACTACAAAGATCAGCTGAGCGCCGCCACCGGCGAACTTGTCAGCGAGCGCTCGCCGGCCGACCTGCGCAAACTGATGGACGGACTCATTTCCGCCACCCGCGCCATGGAGCATCGCGCCAAGAGCCTTGAGGGCGAATTGCAAGCCTCCTCGCAGCAGGTGACCGAACTGCGCACCAAGCTGGCCGATGTGCGCAAGGAAAGCCTGACCGATCCCTTGACCAACCTCGCCAACCGAAAGGCCTTCGACGAAGCCGCGCGTGCGGCAATGGCGGCGGTCATTCTGGAGGGCGAAGATGCGACGCTGCTGATCTGCGATATCGACCATTTCAAGAAATTCAACGACACCTGGGGCCACCAGACCGGCGATCAGGTGCTGCGCCTGGTTTCGGCGTGCCTGTCGGAGAACGTCAAGGGCCGAGATACCGCGTCACGCTACGGCGGCGAGGAATTCGCCGTGGTGCTGCGCGGCAGCGGGTTGGAAGCCGCCACCAGGGTCGCCGACCAGATCCGCACCGCGATCGAGACCAAGAAGCTGGTGAAGAAATCCACGGGCGACGTATTGGGCACCATCACCATTTCCATCGGTGTCGCCCAATTCGCGCCCGGTGAAGCGATCGAAGCGGTGATCCGCCGCGCCGATGCCTGCCTGTATGGCGCCAAGAACCATGGCCGCAATCTGGTGGTCAATCAAAGCGACCCTCGCATGTCCGCGCTGGAAACCAGCGCGGCCTAGTCACTCCAAAAATCAGCGACGCTTTGCGCGCGGCGCCTTGGCCGCGAGAGCTGCGGCATGCGCCTTGCGCGCCCAGGCGGAAAATTCCTCCGCATCGTCGAGCAAGCGCTCCGGCACCGCATGATAGGGCAGGACCATGGTCTTTTCGCCGCGCGGAAACGAAAAAGCCTCGCAGCCTTCCGCCTCGAAATCCGCACGATTGAGCTCGCCGGTTTTCAGATACAGACGCTCACCAGCGACCAGGCCGATCATTATATCGCCGGCATAGATGCCTTCGCCGCCGAACATGCGGCGGACGGTGATCGGGCCGAAAACGTGAAAAAGATCGTCGAAGCGGTGGGGGTGAGAAGCGGTTCGCCGCAGGCGAACGGAATGGTCCTGTGGACCATTCCGAGCGACGAACGCCGCGAGTTTGGGCGAGCGGCCGGAACCGCGCTTCATGGTGAGGCGCGACCGGCGAACCGGGCAGTCCATAGCGGCAGCGTATGGACGATCCGGTGGATCGATTTGAGCGTCGAACGCCCTGAGCGAAAGCGAAGGGCCGATGGCAACAGAGCCTGGCCTGCAGAAATCAACTGGAAGCCGGAGTTATCTGCACACTTTCGCCGCAACCACACGCGCTGGTCTGGTTGGGATTGTTGAACATGAACCGCGCACCCAGTTTTTCTTGCACGAAATCCAGTTCGGTGCCGATCAAGAACAGGATCGCCTTGGGATCGATGAATATCTTGACGCCCTTGTCTTCCATCACTTCTTCAAAAGGCTTGGCCTCGGAGGCATAGTCCATGGTGTAGCTCATGCCGGCACAGCCGCCATTGGTGACGCCCACCCGCACGCCGGTATATTTGCCGTCGGCGCCCGCCATGATCTCGGTGATGCGCGCGGCAGCCGCATCGGTCAGCTTGACCGGCTTGGGCCGCTCTCGGCGGGGTTTTTGAACCTGTGTTTCCATCAGAACATATTCAATTCGAGTTTGGCTTCTTCACTCATGCGTTCGGGCGTCCAGGGCGGATCGAAGGTCATGGTGACCGTCACCTCGCCGATGCCGTCCACCGTTTCCAGCGCCGCCTTGACGTTGCAGGGCATCTCGCCCGCCACCGGGCAATTGGGCGCCGTCAGGGTCATGTCCACCTTGACGTCCTTGTTGTCGGCGACATCGACCTTATAGATAAGACCGAGTTCGTAGATATCAACCGGGATTTCCGGGTCGTAGACGGTCTTGAGCGCTATCACCAGCTTGGAGGTGAAGTCGTCCAGCTCCTGCTGGCTCAATTTGCTGGCTTGGGGAACGGCAACGGCTTCGCTCATGTCGCGCCCTCCTCCACCGCATTCCGATAGGTATGCCAGGCGAGCGTTGCGCATTTCACCCGCATGGGGAATTGCGAAATACCCGACATGACGTCCAATGTTTCGCGGTCGTCATCCGACAGGCCCGGCGCAGCCTCGCCTTTTACCAGATGGAGAAAACCCTCCATCAGCTTTTCGGCCTCAGCCCTGGTGCGGCCCTTGAGCAGGTCGGTCATCATCGAGGCGGATGCCTGGCTGATGGCGCAACCCTTGCCCTGGAACTTGATGTCGGCAACACGGCCATCCTCGCCCAGTTTCAGATAGACCGTCACCCGGTCGCCGCACAGGGGATTATAGCCTTCCGCCTTGTGGCTGGCCTGCTCCAGCGCGCCGTAATGGCGCGGATGGCGCGAATGGTCGAGAATGACCTCCTGATACAGTTCTCTGAGCGCGTTGTCCGTCATGCCAAAATCCCGCGCGCCTTGGAAAGGCCCGCAATCAGCGCATCCACATCGGCGCGTGTGTTGTACAAGGCGAAGCTGGCCCGGCTGGTGCTGGCCACGCAGAAACGCTCCATCAGCGGTTGGGCGCAGTGATGACCGGCGCGGACCGCCACGCCTTCCCTGTCCAATATGGTGGCGAGATCGTGGGCATGCATCCCCTCGGCCTCGAATGACAGGATTGCGCCTTTGCCGGGGGCGTCGCCGATCACCTTGAGCCAGTTGAACTGGCCGACTTGGGCGCGGGCATAGGCGAGCAGGTCATGTTCATGCGCCGCCACCGCCTTGCGGTCGAACGCCATCAGATAATCCAGCGCCGTGGCCAGGCCGACCGTTTCGATGATCGGCGGGGTTCCCGCCTCGAACCGCGCCGGCGGGTCGGCATAGGTGATACGGTCCTTGGTGACTTCGCGGATCATTTCGCCGCCGCCGTTGAAGGGGCGCATCGCTTTGAGATGTGCGCGCTTGGCGTAGAGCGCGCCGATGCCGGTGGGGCCGTAGAGCTTGTGGCCGGTGATGGCGTAAAAATCGATGTCCAGCGCTTGAACATCCACGACTTCGTGCACGGCGCCCTGGCAACCATCGGCCAGCACGGGCACGCCTTTGGCATGGGCGCGGGCAACAATCTCTTTCAAGGGCGTCACCGTGCCCAGCACATTGGACATATGGGTGATCGCAACCAGTTTCGTCTTCGGCCCGATGGCGGCGTCCAGCGCCTCGACATCAAGCGAGCCGTCGTCACGCACATCCACCCAGCGCAGCACCGCACCGGCCCGTTCGCGCAGGAAATGCCAGGGCACGATATTGGAATGATGTTCCATCACCGTCAGCACGATCTCGTCGCCCGGCTGGATCAGCGGCGCAAGATAGGAATAGGAGACAAGATTGATCGCCTCGGTGCCGCCCTTGGTGAAGACGATTTCATCCTCGCGGCCCGCGCCCAGGAATTTCTGCACCGTGCGCCGCGCTGCCTCATAGCGGTCGGTGGCGGCGGCGGAGAGGAAATGCACCCCGCGATGGACATTGGCATATTCGCTTTGCGCGAAATCCTTCATCGCATCCAACACCACACGCGGCTTCTGGGCCGATGCACCGCTGTCAAGATAGACCAATGGTTTGCCGTAAACGTCGCGCGACAGGATTTCAAAGTCGGCGCGTGCCTTTTGCGCATCGAATGAGGCAGCGATCTTGTCATTTTGATTCAAGAGGGGCGCGTTCATGTCATCGCCCTCAGCGCGGCCAGCAGTTCGGTGCGCACCAATTCGCGCTGGTCGGTATTGGCGATTTGCGCCACCGCGTCGTCCAGGAAGGCGTGCAGCAACAACCCGCGCGCTTCGGCTTCCGCAATGCCGCGAGCCCGCAGATAGAACAGCGACTCCGCATCCAGATCGCCCACCGCCGCGCCATGGGCGCATTTGACGTCATCGGCGAAAATTTCCAGCTCGGGCTTGAGGTCGGCCTCGGCCCCATCGCCCAATAAAAGCGCCTTGGCGGTTTGATTGCTGTCGCTGCCATTGGCGCCCTTGGCCACCGTCACCTTGCCTTGATAGACCGCGCGGCTACTGCCGCCCGCGACATGCTTGAACAACTGGGTGCTGTGGGTGTTGCCGACGCGGTGAATGACATGGGTGGTGACGTCGCTGTGGCGCTTGGCGTCCAGCACCGACACACCGGAAAGATGGGCTTGGGCGCCCTCGCCTTCCAGCGCGATTTCCAGCTCCATGCGCGACAGCTTGCTGCCAAAACTGGCGAAGTGGGCGCGATAGCGCCCGCCACTGGTGATGCGGACCGTGGCTTCTTCCACCAGTACGGCTTCGCCGGCATCGGGCGAAACCCGCACATGCTCCAGGCTGCTATTCTCGCCCAGCACGATCTCCAGGCCGACATTGCGGAAATCGGAAACGCCCACGCCTTCCACCAGGGTCAGCGAAGAGCCCTCTTCCAGCACCAGCAGGCCGCGGACGTGACCGGCTCCGGTAAAATCGACTTTCAACAGATCGGCGATCTGCGCACCCTTGGGCACCCTGAAAGCTACACCGCCACTGGACAGCGCCAGCGACGCGGCGCTCATGGTATTGTCCGTCGCAGCGGCAAAATGCTCGCGCACCCAATCAGGCGGGTTCTTCTGCGCCAAGTCGAATATCTCCACGCCGGACGGCAGATTGCCGACCAGCCACTCACCCACCACTGCGCCGATGCCGGATTCGCCCAGCGCCGACTTGAGGTCGGAATATTTCCATTCCTCGATCCGGCGATGCGGCACGCCGCGCGAACGGAACAGCGCCGCTGCTTCGTTGCGGCGCGCTTCGGGCAGGCCCAGGGCGGTGACGCCGGTCATGCCGGCTCCTTCACGATATGCTCATAGCCCTTGGCTTCCAGCTCCAGCGCCAGTTCCTTGCCGCCTTCCGCCACGATGCGCCCGCCAGCCAGGACATGAATGCGGTCGGGTACGATATAGTCGAGCAGGCGCTGGTAATGGGTGATCACCAGCATGGCGCGGGAGGGACCCCGCAAGGCATTGACCCCTTCGGCCACCAGCTTGAGGGCATCGATGTCCAATCCGGAATCGGTTTCATCCAGAATCGCCAGCTTGGGCTCAAAGATCGCCATCTGCAGGATTTCCAGCCGCTTCTTCTCGCCGCCGGAAAAACCCACATTCAGGGCGCGCTTGAGCATCTCTTCTGACACATTCAAGGTCTTGGCCTTGGCCCGTACCAGCTTGAGCACGCCCACCGCGTCGATGTCACTTTCGCCGCGCGCCCGGCGCTGCGAATTGAGCGCGGTCTTGAGAAAGGTCATGGTGGTGACGCCGGGAATCTCCACCGGATACTGCATGGCCAGGAACACGCCCTTGGCGGCGCGTTCCTCGGGCGCCAGACCCGCCAGATTTTCACCGTTATAGGTGATGCTGCCCGACGTGATGTCGTAACCGGCACGGCCCGCCAAGACATAAGACAGCGTGGACTTGCCCGAGCCATTGGGGCCCATGATGGCGTGGACCTCGCCGGCAGCAATCGACAAGGTCAGGCCCTTGAGGATTTCCTTGCCGCCCACCGCGACGTGAAGATTCTTGATCTCAAGCATGACTAACCTACTGAACCTTCCAGGCTGATACCGACCAATTTCTGCGCCTCGACCGCGAATTCCATCGGCAGCTGCTGCAGCACTTCGCGGCAGAAGCCGTTGACGATCAATGACACCGCCTCGTCCTGCGGAATGCCGCGCGCCAGGCAATAGAACAACTGGTCTTCCGCGATCTTCGAGGTGGTGGCTTCATGTTCGATACGCGCGCTTTTGTTGCGGCTTTCGATATAGGGCACGGTGTGGGCGCCGCATTCGTGGCCGATCAACAGAGAGTCGCACTGGGTGTAGTTGCGGGCGTTGTTGGCCTTGCCATGGACGCTGACCAGTCCGCGATAGGTGTTCTGCGCCTTGCCGGCAGAAATACCCTTGGAGATGATGCGCGAGCGGGTACCCGCACCCAGATGGATCATCTTGGTGCCGGTGTCGGCCTGCTGATAATGGTTGGCGATGGCGATGGAATAAAATTCGCCCACGCTCTCGTCGCCGCGCAGGATGCAGCTGGGATATTTCCAGGTGATGGCCGAGCCGGTTTCCACCTGGGTCCAGGAAATCTTCGACTTCCTGCCCCGGCAATCGCCGCGCTTGGTGACGAAATTGAAAATGCCGCCCAACCCATTTTCGTCGCCGGGATACCAGTTCTGCACCGTGGAATATTTGATCTCGGCATTGTCCAGCGCCACCAGCTCCACCACCGCGGCATGCAGCTGGTTCTCATCGCGCTTGGGCGCGGTGCAGCCTTCCAGATAGGAGACGTAGCTGCCTTCATCGGCAATGATCAGCGTGCGCTCGAACTGGCCGGTCTCGCTGGCATTGATGCGGAAATAGGTGGAGAGCTCCATCGGGCAGCGCACGCCCTTGGGCACATAGACAAAGGTGCCGTCGGAGAACACCGCCGCGTTCAGGGTGGCGAAGAAATTGTCGGTCACCGGCACCACGGTGCCCAGATACTTCTTCACCAGCTCGGGATAATCGCGGATCGCCTCGCTGATGGGGCAGAAGATCACGCCGGCTTCGTTGAGCTTTTCCTTGAAGGTGGTGGCGACGGAAACACTGTCGAACACCGCGTCCACCGCCACGCCGGCCAGCGCCATCTGCTCCTGCAGCGGGATGCCCAGCTTCTTGTAGGTCTCCAGCAGCTTGGGATCGACTTCGTCCAGCGACTGTTTCAGCGGCGTGTTCTTGGGGGCCGCGTAATAATAGGCGTTCTGATAATCGATCTTGGGATAATGCACCCGCGCCCAATTGGGCTCGCGCATCGTCAGCCAGCGTTTGAAGGCGCCCAGCCGCCATTCCAGCATCCAGTCCGGCTCGCCCTTCTTGGCCGAGATATAGCGCACCGTGTCTTCCGACAGCCCCTTGGGCGCGCGCTCCATCTCGATGTCGGTGACGAAGCCGTATTTATACTTCTCGCCGATCTCGGCGACCTGGGTGCGTGTTTCAGCGGCGATGCTCATGCCGCCTCGCTTGTCTGGTTCGCGCGCACCCGCTCGCGCAATTTCAGCAGCGATGCAACGGCCGCATTGACGTCGTCCATGGTTGACGACCAGCCGAAGCTGGCGCGCAGGGCGCAAGCTGCGAGTTTTTCCTCCACGCCCATGGCGGCCAGAACATGCGAAACCGAAACCTTGCCGGACGAGCAGGTGGATCCCGAACTCATCATCACACCGTCCAGGTCCAGCCCGATCAGCGCGGTTTCCGCCGCAAGCCCCGGCAGGGCGAAACCGGAGGTGCTGCACAGCCGGTCTGCGCCACTGCCGAAGAACAGTGTTTCCGGCGCGGCAGCCTTCAGCGCCGCCTCGAAGTGATCGCGCTGATGGGCGATGCGGGCGCGTTCGCCTTCACCGTCTTCCAGCGCATGCGCGGCGGCCGCGAAACCGGCGATGCCCGACAGATTTTCACAGCCCGCGCGCATTCCCTTCTGCTGGCCGCCACCCACCAGCTGCGGCGCCAGCGGCGCACTCGACTCATGTGAACTGGCACGCACCAACAGCGCGCCGACACCTTGCGGCCCGCCGATCTTGTGTGCCGACAGGGTCATGTAATCGCACAGCGAAAAATCCAGCCGGGTCTTGCCGGCGGCAGGTACGCCGTCCACCAGCAGCAATGCGCCCGCTTCGCGCACCAGCTTCGAGACATCCGCGATGGGCTGCACCGTGCCGATTTCATTGTTGGCGGCCATCACCGCCACCAGGGCGCGGCCCTTGCCCTCGCGCAACGCCACGCGCAGCGCTTCCAGATCCAGCACGCCATCCGCCGTCACCGGCAGGCGCGCCACCCGTACCCCGGCAAATCGTTCGGCCAGCCGGTCGGCGGTGGCCAGCACGGAAGAATGCTCGATGGCGCTGACGAAAATGCGGGTGATGCGCCCGCTATTCTTGGAGTCCTCGCCTTCCAGCGAACCTTCCACCGCGCCGAACAGCGCCAGGTTGTTGGATTCAGTGGCGCCGCTGGTGAAGATCACATGCTCGCCCCTGGCGCCCGCCAGCGCCGCAACCCGCTCGCGTGCGTCCTCGACAAGTGCGCGCGCGGCCCGGCCATTGGCATGGATGGAGGACGGATTGCCGCCAACGCCGAGCGCATGGGTTACCGCCGAAAGGGACTCGGGGCGTATCGGCGAGGTGGCATTGTGATCCAGGTAATGCATGACTTTTATGCTTTTCAGGCGGCCGCGGTTTCGCCGTCCATCACTGCATTGATGTCGTTGCAGGGTTTGGAACGGCCCAGAACCCGGCGCTCCACCACATCGGCGAGGCTCACCGACGACAGGAAAATATGAATTTGCTGGCCCAGCTCTTCCCACAAATCGTGGGTGACACAGCGCGCGCCGGTCTTGGTGCAACCCTTGGTGCTGCCGGTCTTGCAACGGGTGGCGGCAATGGGCTCGTCCACCGCCAGGATGATGTCGGCAATGCGCAGCTCGCCGGACGGGCGCGACAGGCGGTAGCCGCCGCCGGGGCCGCGCACGCTGGTCACCAGCCCGCCGCGCCGGAGCTTGGCGAACAGCTGTTCCAGATAAGACAGCGAAATGTCCTGGCGGGCGGCGATATCGGCCAGCGCCACCGGGCGCGGATCCCCCACGGATTGGGCATCCACCGCATTCCCGGCCAAGTCGGCCATTGCCATCACCGCATAACGTCCCTTGGTGCTTAGCCGCATGGCGGGAATCCTTCACGAAAGAGGGCACTAAAGAGGCGTTTTTCCTTGCTTTTTGACCCCCCTCCCGGTGTAGAGAGATCGCCAAGCCACAGGCGCGCCTGATGGCCCGGGATATAAAGTTCCTGAGTAGTTTGGTCAAGTATTCGCGGTCTATTCGTAAGTAATTTCATAAGCAATTGAATTTACTATGTTTTTGTATAGGGTTCAGCCCGGCAAAAACCAAGTTATTTGCTTGTGTAATAGGTTTTTGGGGAATCCATGCCTGATATCATTCTGCCCGGTTCGGCGGGTCGCATCGAAGCCCGTTACCAGAGGCAAAAAAATCCCGGCGCCCCCATGGCGCTGGTGCTGCACCCTCATCCCCAGTTCGGCGGCACCATGAACAATCCGCTGGTCTATGACCTGTTCCACATGTTCCACGGCCTGGGCTGCACCACCGTGCGTTTCAATTTCCGTGGCGTGGGCAGAAGCCAGGGCAGCTTCGACAATGGCGCGGGCGAATTGTCCGACGCCGCCGCCATCCTGGACTGGATGAACACGCTTTATCCCAATCCGTCCCATGTCTGGGTGTGCGGCATCAGCTTCGGCGCCTGGATCGGCATGCAGCTGTTGATGCGCCGGCCGGAGATCACCGGTTTCGTCTCCATCGCGCCGCCGGCCAGCATGTATGATTTCGCCTTCCTGGCGCCCTGCCCGGCCAGCGGGTTGATCGTGCACGGCACCCGCGACAATGTGGTGCCGGAACCCGATGTGCAGAAGCTGGTGGACCGCCTCACTGCCCAGAAGGGCATCAAGATCACCTACAACAAGATCGACGGCGCCAACCACTTCTTCGACAAGCGCGAAGCCGAAGTGGTGGAGACGGTGAAGGAATACGTTTCAAACATGATGTCGAAACCGCGCGAAGGCCGCTGACATCTGCGAGGGGGAAAATTCGTGAAAAGCTCCCTGCTCATGTTTTTAATACTTCTGCTTTCCACTTCGGCGACATTGCCCGCTTCGGAAACTGACGCGTGCTTTACCCCCGCCAATTACCCGCTGCCGGCAATAGTCGAAGCGTGCACGGTCCTGCTCAAGCAGCCAGGACTGGTACCGGATGACAAATTCCACATCCATATTGTGCGGGGAAACGCCCTTTATCGCCAAGACGATCTCAACCCAGCGATCGCCGACTTCACCGCCGCGATCGCCTTGAGACCCAAGGCAAAGGATGGTTGGAAATATCGTGCGATAGCCTATGCACTACACGGCGATATCGCATTGGCGGAAAAAGATGATCGGGCGGCGCTCGCCATCGATCCCGACGATGCCGTGATCCTGGCCCACAGCTGCTCGGTGCATGCCGGCTTGAAGCAGTTTGATGCGGCGATGGCTGACTGCAGCAAAAGCATCTCTATCAACCCGCGTAACTCCACTGTATTCGATGCAAGAGCCCTGATCTATGCAGAAAAGGGCGACTATCCCAGCGCGATCAAGGACTACGACACGGCGCTGTCCATCAATCCCCGCAACGCATTTGCGCTGTTGTCGCGCAGCATTGCCAAGCGGCATATTGGTGACACCGCCGGCAGAGAGGCCGATCTGGCCGCAGCGCGCAAGCTTGATCCGGCTATTGAGAAGAGTCTTGGTCCCTAGACTAGGCGATCAAGCCTTCCAATACTTCCCACCCGTCATCAGCTGTTTGACGCCCGTGGTTGTCGGCAGCGACAGCGGCAGACCCTTTTTCGAACGCACCGCCAGATAGGCGAAGCCCTGGGCTTCCAGTGCGTCGCCGTCCCAACCGGCATCTTCCGCTTTCAGAACCGGCGCATTCACCCGCGCCTTCAGCATCGCCATCAATGTCGTGTTGTGGCGGCCGCCGCCGCTGACGATCCAGGTCGCTGCGGGCTCGGAAAAATGCTGTCGGCCCCGGGCGAGCGAGGCAGCGGTGAAGGCGGTCAGGGTTGCCGCGCCGTCTGCGGGCGAAAGTGCTTCCACCGCTTCCATGCCGAAATCCATCCGGTCCAGCGACTTGGGCGGCGCACGATCGAAATAAGAATGATCCAGCATTTTGGCCATGGCGCCGTCGTCGACCTTGCCGGTCGCTGCGAAAGCGCCATCCTCATCCACGGGCTTGCCACTGTGCCGCTGCATCCAGTCGTCAATGGGCGCGTTGCCCGGGCCGGTATCGAAGGCCAGAACCGCATCACCCTTGATATAGGTGACTTGGGCGACGCCCCCGATATTCACCACCACAAGCGGCTGCGCCAATCCGGATTTGCGCGCCAACGCCGCATGATACAGCGGCATCAGGGGCGCGCCCTGACCGCCCGCCTTCACATCGGCGCTGCGGAAATCATTGATCACATCTATCCCCGTCAGCCGCGCCAACAGCGCGCCGTCGCCGATCTGCCAGGTCCGGCCCTGCTCTGGCCGATGCAGGATGGTGTGGCCGTGGAAGCCGATGAGATCGGCGGCGAGGTCGTGCTCGGCGATCAGGCGCCGCACCGCCTCGGCATGCGCCTCGGTGATGGTGCGCTCGACCGCGGCGACCGCGCCGACGCCGCCGAGGACGCCGCGCAGGCTCTCGCGCAGCGCGGCGGGATAGGGCACGGTCAGGGCCGGCCCGGCGGTCGCGACGCCGCGCCCGTCGGTGACCAGGAAGGCGGCATCGATGCCGTCGAGCGAGGTTCCGCTCATCACGCCTGCGACGCGCATGGTCTTCATCGCTTCAGTTCCTTTTGCAATTCCGCGAGTAATTGAAGAGCATCGAGCGGGCGCAATTCGTCGATGTTGAGGCTGCGG
>JANYAR010000021.1 GCA_025361185.1 Alphaproteobacteria bacterium
CCTGCCGCGAAGCTGGTATCTCGGAACAGAACTTTTACCGCTGGCGCAAAAAGAGCCAGTCAGGTCAGTCCAGTGAATGCCGCTTCAACCGCTACACGGCCGATATAGAGCGCAGCGGCTATTCCGAGCCGGTCCTGATTAGCCTGCTGCAAGCGTTGCAGGCGGCGGGACTGGAAACCGACGTGTTGGCTCACAGCCTGGGCGCGCGCGTCGCCATGGCCGCGGTGCGCACTGTCTGTTCCAAACCCGAACCAGTCGTGGGCGAGTTGATCCTGGTGGCTGCGGATATCAGCGCCGAACCGGGCAATGACGATTTCGGCCAGATGCTGAAGCGCGATGCCCCTTGCACCCGGCGCATCACCATTTATGCCTCGGATAACGACCTGGCGCTGATGGCATCGCGGAGCGTACATGGCGGGATCGACCGCGCCGGGCAGACGCCGCTGTCCGACATAAAGTATCGCAGCCCCCGGATCGAGGTGATCGATGCCAGCTTTGCGCCCAGCGACCGGTCCGGGCATGCCTATTTCATTTTTTCCTACGAAATGCTGACCGATATAATGTGGACGCTGGAGGGGGCCAGCACGGCTGAACGGGCGGCCAAAGGCGGGCTTGTCTGCGCCGACTGGAGCGGAGGCGCCTGCGTCGCGGGCGCGGGTCGCTATATCCTGAAGGTCGCCCCGGCCCGGCAGCCAGATTTCACCCAGCGCCTGCTCAGGCAGGTTGCGCCAATCCTGCTACCTTTGCAGTGAGGCTTCAGCATGTTCGATGCTGTCGACAGAACCTGACCTCGGCTCAAGTAACCGGCTTGAAGCAAGCCTGGCACATTTCCGTTCGGAAGGGCGTTCTGTTTCGGCGATAACGTCGCCAATTATCCAATCGGATTTGCCGAATGGCTAACGCCGTGGTTTGGACGGGCATCGCCGCGCCAGCCCATGTCGCGGCTGATAGTGCGGGCTGCAGCCCGCACATCCTCCGCTAGTGCCTTCATGCGGCCATCGTCCATATACTGCGCCGCGCTGGAAACACTGATGGCGCCAACGATGGTTTCTGTCGTGTCCCGCACAGGAGCCGCAACGCAACGGATGCGGTCCTCATTCTCCTCCAAGTCAAACGCATAGCCGACCTTAGCATATTCACGCATATGCTTCAGCCAAGAGCTGAGCGGCACATCATAGGGCTTTCCGTCCCGGTCCTCCGCTTCGTACAGCCCACGCCAGCGCGCTTCACCGAAATCCAGGATAAGTGCCTTACCCAGCCCGGTGGAGCGCAGGGGATGCCGGTCACCGATGTGCGAACGTATCTCGACCCTGCGGCGGCCTGGTATCTTGTCCAGATAAAGCGCGCGGGTGCCGTCCAGGACACCCAAATGCACAGTATCGCCGGTGGCTGCGGCCAAAGATTCGATATGGTCGCGCGCGATACGCGGAAGAGTCATCTGGGCACGCGCCATGTACCCGAGTTCGAGCAGCCGAGGACCCAGTGCGTAGCCTACTCGTGGCGTAAAGCTGAGATAGCGCTGCTCAACAAGCGTGGCCGCGAGCCGATGGGTCGTTGTGCGATTTAGGTTTAGGGTTTCGGCCAAAGCAACAAGATTTGTAGCGCCCTGGGAAACTGCGCCCAGCACGTCCAGCCCGCGCACCAGCGTTTGACTCCCTGCAAGCCCGGCTTTCGCCTTGACGCCGGACCGACGTTTATCAGAAGATTTTGAAATCATTGGCTAAGGTTAGCAGTTTCACTATATGAGATAACTGCTTTTCCGTCGCCAGACAAGCGCAAGTTGATCCCCGAAACATGAGATGGGAAAGGTCAAAAAAAGAGATCCGTGAATCACGCCGTTCCAACGATCTTAGATGCTGCGCATTGGCGGGTAAGATAGTGGCTATGGCGAATTCTGGGAGGCGACGGCGGTGGGAGCATTGTTGTTCACCTGCCGCTCCGGCGCGGGCGCGGGTGCCGGGTTCGGCTCCAACGGCAACACCTTGCCTTGGTCGTCCAGCCGGCCGGGTGCGTCAAGGTTTTTCAGGAAAAAGTCCTTGCTCGGCAAGTCCGCAATCGTCCTTTCCATTGCGGGGAATTGCCCCTCGCCTGTTCCGAGCGGCACCGCCTGGACAATCTTTGTCGTGACGGCCTTTATCATCGTGGCCTTCACGGTTTCGAAGCCCTTCCCGCGGCGTTCGTCCTCCTTCAGCCTGCGGACCTCCGCGGGCTTGGCGGGATCGACCACATGGGCTGGCACAGCCTTGATCCGGTAGGCCATCGAGATGCCCATATTCCGGCCCGTCTTCGGATCGGGCATGCCGTCCGCGTTGCGCTTGAGAGCGTAATACAGACCGACGGCATCCTCATGGTCGCGGATGCCCTGCTCCGCGCCGGTCTGGGCGAAGGTGTTCTCTGCCAGGAGGTCCAGCCAGTTGCGGTAGCCGCCAACAAAACCGGAGGCCGCCCTGCCGTCGGCATCGATGTCGAGCCGCAGGCGTCCCTTGTGAAAATCGGCATCGCCCATCTGATCAGGAAACCAGCCGATGCGCGGCACGTGTAGCTGGTCGACCTGTTCGCTTTCCACGATGCCGTCCTTAATCTTGGCCCTTAGCTTGGCATATTGCTCGCTCTTGACGATCCGGTAGGAATAGTCCGACGCCACATTGGCGCGCGCATCCCTGACGATCTTGTCGGGCGAATAACCGATCTCGAGCGTGGCATCACTGTC
>JANYAR010000026.1 GCA_025361185.1 Alphaproteobacteria bacterium
GCGGAACCGAACAGGCGCGGCCACAGATCCGGTGTCACGCCGCCCACCCGTTCGGCGTCGACGCCCAGACCGCCGACATTGCGCGTTTCGGCAACGAGAGCCGCGGCATAGAATTTGGTATGGGTGATGCTGCCAAGGACGCCCGCGGGCCATAGCGGCGCGCCGTTATCGTCCCTGCCTATCACAGCGCCGCCCAGCCCCAACGCCGACAGCGCGGCGCGAGCACAGCTGCGGCCCAGCGCGAAATCGCGGCGCCGCATTTGCGCGGCATTTGCCACCAGCCCCTCTTCCTGCGGATGGAGAGGAACCTCCTGTCCGGTATCATCCATCTCCGCGCCGAAAAGTCCCGGTGCGAGGATGGCCGATATCAGGCCCATCAGGCCGGCACCGTTTCGGCAAAGACCGCAAACAGCATCGCGGTGAAACTGTCCTGGTCGGCCGGGCTGACAACGCCCAGGTAGAAATGAAGCGACAGAACGGCCTGGTGCCCCATATCCATCACATGCAGGAACAGCGGCGAAGAGCGGCGCGGCCAGTCTTGCGGCGGCAGGCTCACCACCTGGGGCGGCCAAGGCATGGATGCGGTGGTATCGGGGCCGGCCTTTTTTTCGGCCCGCTCCCGTGCCGTGCCCATGGAATAATAGTTGAACACCGCCGGAATCCTGTTGGCATAGTCCGGCGCCTCAATGCCGGGGCGCACGCAATGCGGCGCCCAGAAATGCAGGCTGGGAATGCGCAAGGCCAATGCCGCATCATACCCCGCCAATATGCCGCGCATCACGGTCTCGAAATCGGCGCCTGCGGGGGCATGGATTTCCACCGCATCGGCACAGAACATCAACCCCACCATGTTCGACAATTCGAGCGAGGTTCGCTTGTCGCCCAGGACACGGATGGGAAAGTCCTCCATGCCCGACCAACGCGCCATGGCGATGGAAAAGATCGTCAAATAGATGAGGAATGGCGTGACCTTCCATTCGTCGGCCAGGGCGTGCACCTTGTCCAGCACACGGCTGGGGATGGTGAAGTTGCGCACCATGCGGATGCCGTTGCCCCACAACAGCGGCGCGCCGTCGGACGGCGCATTCATCAGGGGTTGGTCGTGATACCAGTTGCGCCAATGGGCGATCAGCTGGGCCCCTTGAGGCGAGGCGAGAAATTCCCGTTCCGCCAGGGAATAGTCATTGTACGGCGCGCCGGACATCGCGCGCGCCTGCCCATGGTCCAATATGTCGTGGATCTCATCCAGCAGAATATTGCGGGTGCCGGCATCGGCGATCATATGCGCCGACGACAGGGCCGCGAGAGTTTCCCCGCCCGGCAGGGCAAAGACCTTGGCGCCGGTCAGCCACTGCCCCTCGATAAGGTTCACCCGGGCGCAAAAATCCTGCACCCCCTTGGCTGCGGCCTCGTTGGCGCCGTCCGCGCCCAGATTGCGCAAATCCTCCTGCTCCACCACAAAGGACTCGGCAGGATTGAGAAAAGCCAGCAGCGTGTCGCCCTCAGCCTGGAAACGGACGCGCAGGGCATCGTAACGCGCGATGACCTGGCGGATGGCTGCGGTGACCGACGGGGCATCGTGGCGAAACCTGCCCACCATGGGGATATTCAGCGCAACAGGCGAACCTTCCCGCAGCCCCCCGGCGAACGCGCGCCACATTTCCTGTGCCACGGACGGGGTGAGCGGGCCAGGCCGGGAGGCCGCGCCGCGCAAGGCCTTGGCGGCATTGCGGGCCGTGAGATAGTCCACCACCCCGGCGCGGTGGCTGCGCAGACTTTCCCTGTCGGTGTCGGTGAGCGCGCCCTTAGGTGAGCGGTAACGGATTTCGCCGTCGGCCAGGGACAGCAAGATCCCCCGGCTTTCCAGTCCTGAAATCAGCCTGCTGGTCGTCATGCGCGCGCGCGCGGCGCGGCGGGCGCAACCAACGCGGCAACCCCAACAGGCTTGATGGCGAACGCGGCCGATCGCGCCGAAATAAACCAGCCGCCAAGTTTGGGTGAACTGGACATGACAGAATCGCCCGGAGCTTCCGTGCAGTTATGCCATGGGGACGCGGGATGGGAAATCGGGCAGATTACAAAATGGCGCCGGGGATCGAAGCAATCTGGTTTTCCCAGCTTTGTTCGTCCTGCGTGCGGCGCTGCGTATAGCGGCACAGGCCCATGACGAAAGTCGGCTCATCGTTGCCGTTCGCCAACGGAACAAATAGATTTTCAGCGTCGAGATATTCGCGCCCTTGAAGATGGACACGCCCAAGAAAACGCATCGGCTGGCCCCCATCCAAAACAAGGTCGCAGCATTCAACCCAGCGTGCCGCGAGATCTGGCGGTACAACCTCGTCAATCATCTTGCCGGTTCCGTTACCCACGATGTCCGTGAGACCCGTGCCAACAAGACGCACGCGATAGCGCGAGGGATTGCGTTCCGTCCGCTCGGCCAAGATGATGTTTGGCAATATGCCCTTGAGATCACGCGGCGTAATGGCGGATCGTTGGGGCATCGGGCGTTCTCCCGCCTTGGCCCGCCACACCTCAAGGAGGTGATCGTAAAAATGGTCAGTGAACGCCAAAGTGGGATCACAATAGTGAAACCACTTTTCCGTGACCGCCCTCTGGTTGAGAGCCTTGACCGTGGCGGCGACGTTCATACCCCGACTTTGGGCTGAAAACCGTAAATTGCCGGTAAAGCAAGGGCTAGGCAAAGCAGGGTGGGCCGGCAGGCACCCCGGCGCGGTGGCTGCGGCAATCTTAACAGACGAGATGGCGGGCGGTGCGCCGAAACAATCCAGCCGTCAGGTTTGGGTGAACAGGACAGGACAGAATCGTCCGGAGCTTCCGTGCAGTTATGCCATGCTCGCGCGCGGTGGGAAATCGGGCAGATTACAAAAGAGCCCCGGGGATCGAAGCAATCTGGTTTTCCCAGCTTTGTTCGTCCTGCGTGCGGCGCGGTGTATAGCGGCACAGGCCCATGGCGAAAGTCGGCTCATCGCTGCCGTTCGCCAACGGAACAAATAGATTTTCAGCGTCGAGATATTCGCGGCCCTGAAGATGGACACGTCCCAGGAAGCGCATGGGCTGGCCTCCATCCAGAACCAGGTCGCAGCACTCAATCCAG
>JANYAR010000037.1 GCA_025361185.1 Alphaproteobacteria bacterium
ATGGATTCGGTCTGCACGGTGCGCAGGACTTTGCCGTCCGAAGGGTTCACTTCGAACACCTTGTTGGGATCAACCTGGTCCAGGATCAGAAGCGTGCCCTTCGCCGTGAACTGGAGCGCATTCGGTTCCTTGATCGTTGGGGTATCATTCCACAGTTTGTTGACCTTCTTCTGTATCAACGGTGCCGAGGCCATCTCGTCCATATGCTGGACGCTTGGAATGGCGACGCCCCTGGTCGGTTGGCTGTCATCGAAGACCGGCTCGTTGTCGGCTGCGCGCACCGGCGCTGTGAGCGCGAGTGCACCGGCGGTCGCGAGGAGACCGCGACGTGTGAAACTGTCCTGCATGAAATTCTCCCTGGAATTCTGTTTGTTCATCCCCCTGTCGGGGTTCGGGCGCATATATAGCACCGGGCCTGCCATTCCGAAAAGGCAAGGGGGAACCTGCCTGCCATCGCGACTCCGGCGCAAATGGCGGCGGTCGTGCCAAAACACCAGCGGGCGGGAAGTCAAGGATTAGCGGGCGCTTCCGAAGGCATTGTCAGCCTAACCCACTTGGGACGCGATAATACAATGCAAGCCCAACGGTGGTGCAGCGGCGGTGGCCGCCGCCAGCGCCGTCTATTCCAATGTGATCAGTTTGGGCCGGCATTTGTCGTCGTTATCGGCCTGTTTTCCGCCTACGGACCGTCGTTCAGCCTGGCGTCCGCCTTTTGCCTTCTCGCGGGGCACGACGGCGCTCTTATATGTTGCGACGCGATAAAGGGAAAACGATCGCTGGCCAATTTCCGATCTCGAGGCAAGTTCCAGTATCAAACGGCCAAGCACAAGCAAATTCGCGATCTCAGCCCTCGCCGTGGTGAGTGCAAAAAATATTCGCAAAATGTCGCGAGAGCTAAGGGCAACTTCATCCACTATTGTTAAACAAAACTTTATGTGCCACGTTTTTCTAAGCAACGGGGCTTACCTCGTCGGCAAGCTCTCCTGAAAAGCTTTGTATAAAAATCAACAAGATTCACTCATCTTGGGGGCTCTTATGGCTAACCTATCTCATCGGCTAATGGCTGGATGTTCGTCGATGGCTCTTGTTACAGCCGTCTCGGTTTCTCAACCAAGTTTTGCTCAGGACAACAATTCAACCGTTGAACAGGTCGTCGTAACTGGGACCAGTATCCGTGGCGTACAGGCCGTCGGGTCCAACCTTACTGCAGTGGATCAACAGGAAATTGCACAGACTGGCGGCCAGACCATTGCCCAGGTTCTTGTTAACGTACCGTCGATCACCAGCATGGGAGCTGCCGGGCAAGGCGAAAACCACACCTCTTACTATCAGCCGACAATTCATCAGCTCGGATCTAGCTTGTCCAACGGCACGCTTGTCTTGATCGATAGCCATCGCGCACCGGCGGGCTCCACCAATCACCCTGTCGTCGATCCAAATATCATCCCAGTAAGCATGATCGAGCGTGTAGAAGTTCTAGCCGATGGCTCATCCTCAACGTATGGGTCTGAAGCTATTGCAGGTGTGATAAATTTTATTACTAGAAAGAAGTTCGACGGTGTTCAGATAACGGGCCAGTCGAGCTTCCTTGACGGCGCACAGGATCTTACTGGTGGAATTTTGATCGGCTCAAGCACTGACAAATCTTCCATTTTGGTCGCCTACCAATACACCCGCGAAGGCGGGCTCTCGGATCTTTCTCGGCCCTACACAAACCCCAATCAAATCCCGCGAGGCGGCACCAATTCAGGTACCTTCCTCTGCGAACCTGCCACACTTCAACCTGGCGGAGCAGGAAACATATTCCTGAACGCTACCTCCGGCACGAATCTTGCCAACATTGCAGCAAATTCTCCTTGTTCCACCTGGGCCTATGGATATCTTTTGCAAAAAGAAATTCGCAATGACGGCATGATCAAGGGCATCCAGGAAATTGGGCCGAACCTGACCATCACGGGCGAAATGGTCTATGGCACTCGTCGCAACACTGCCCCAACGCCGGCAGGAACCTTGCAAGCGACTGCGTTTTCCACGGGCGCGCAAGCCAATCCCTTCTATATCAAGCCCGCCGGATATGGTGGTGCTGCCACCACCGAAACTGTCCGCTGGGATGCCGATGGACTACTCGGCCCTGGCTTGGCGTTTGCCTCTGCTGATACCGCTTATGGCGACCTTCAGGCGGAATACCGCATCGGAGACAATTTCGTTGTGAATCTCCTGGCACTGGGCGCGCGAGATGACAGCCAGTCGGGCAGCTACAATACGCTCAACCAAAGTGTTGCCACTCTGGCACTTAACGGGACGACCAGCACTGGCGGCTCGCTCGTCACGCCCTCTATTCCTGGCACTTCCACCATTGTAACAAACTTGCCCCTTAACGCCGCCAACGCTCTCGATGTCTGGAATCCGGCCTCCGGCAATCAGACGTCACGGGCCGTCATCTCGAATTTGAGGGACAATGCGAACGTCCTGCGCAAGGTTTTTGGCATTCAGCAGTACCGCATAAGCGCAAATGGCACGGCATTCGAGCTTCCTTCAGGACCGGTTAAGCTGGCTCTGGGCTACGAATTGTTGCGGACCCAACTTTACCAGCAATCCGTAAATGCGACGGGCATTGGTCCCGCAAGTGTCGCATCACATAATACCAATTTGCTTGGCGAACATCGCCGCGATGACGCATTTTTCGGCGAGATCGATGTACCGATTGTATCCTCCGACATGGATGTGCCGTTGGTCCAAAAATTCGAGGTTGATCTTTCGGCCCGATATGACAGCTATAGTGATGTTGGTAATACATCCAACCCAAAGATCTCGTTTAATTGGGATGTGATCACCGGCTTGCGGCTACGCGGCAACTGGTCCACTTCTTTTGTGGCACCTTCGCTAGATGTACCAGGAAACGCGCAATTCCCAGGTTACTACGTGGGTAATACTTTCGGTGGCGTGACAAATAACGTCGACGTTCCGGTCGCCTCTTTCCCGCTTGTGACCCAACTCGGCATTGCCGGTTGCACGGCCGCTTCCGTTACCTGCAATGTCGCGGCCATCCAAGGCATCCAAAATCGTTCCGGCGATGCCAATGTTAAGCCAATCAGGGGGCGAAGCTGGTCCGTGGGCGTGGATTTCGCCCCCACATTCCTGCCGGGGCTGAGTTCGCAACTGACTTTGTGGAACACCGAGGAATTAGGTGGAATCACTGGTCCAAATTTTAACAACGTTATCTATGCATCTTCACTGAACAGCCTTGTTACGTTTACGCCCGCCTGCGCGACGGCCGCCCAGATATCTGCCCTTCAGGGAAATATTCCCCTGACCAGTGCATTACCTGCATGCGCCCAGTATCTATTCAAGGATCCGAACTCAAACTATCTGAATGTCAAGATTCAGGGTATCGATGCCTCATTCCAGTATAATTTTGACATAGACAATTGGGGTTCGTTCAAGGTCGGAACCAGCGTCACCGAATTCCTGAAATTCGACGAAGCGTTTGGCATCAATTCGCAAGGAACCTACTATAGCGTTCTTGGGACAACTGGCGCCAATACCGCATTTCCATCCGTCCAGACTGCCATGCGCAGCAATCTGAGCTGGGCGATTGATGAATTTGATGCTGTCCTTTTCATGAACTGGACTGGCGCATATAGAAATTGGGGTACTCCGGTTAATCCTATCACCTTGGACGCTGGCAAGAATCCAAATGGCGGCGGTGATCACGTCAATGCCAATGTGACGTTCGACATGAATGTGGCATACAATTTTTCCACGTCTTGGAGCGGCGCGGACCAGGTCTCGCTGAATATTAGAAATATTTTCGACAAGACACCTCCATTCTATAACAGCACGGTTGGCTACGACAGTTGGGTGGCAAATCCCTTTGGGCGGGTTGTCGAGATTGGGTTTAAGGCTAAATTGTAAACGGCCGGCCCCAACTCCAAGGCGGCCGCCCCTCCTGTAAGTAGGAGCCCGTGCAGCCTATGCGTTTTGCAGGATATTGAGGATGAAACGGGTTACCAAGATTGCGCAGTATCGAGCAGCCTGTACTCAAAGTGTCAGATCAGAGGCCTGTCAATAATGAACCCAACTCGCCTGGAAAATATCTTTTTCTGCGTGCTGGTAATGGGACTTTCTCTACTACCGGTCCTTAAGAGTTCTGCCCAAGATGAAGAAGGTGCTTCCCGCCCGTCGCGCCCGCCGGAGCAAAAACGCCTGGACGTTTATCCCATTACTGAGGACTGGCTTACTTGGGGATATGATCCCCAAAGGACAGGATGGAATCGCGGTGAAAAACGGATCTCGAGGCAGAACGTGGCAGGCCTCAAATTGTTGTGGAATTCGCAGATCTCTACACGCCCGCAGGACACTGCTCTTATCACGCTGACCTCTCCGATTGTCGTGAATGGCGTGCCAATCCCTTCGGGCGAGAGGGACATGGTCTATGTTGTGGGGGCGGACGATAGTGTATTCGCTATAGATGCAAACAGCGGAAAGGGTGTCTGGCAAAGAAACTTTCCCAATTCCGTTACGCCTCTACGCAAGCCAACGGTGAATTGCTCAAATACAGAGCAAGGAACGCCTACGGCGGATAAAGCGGCGTCAATCCTGTACGTCACAACTAGTGACGGCGATTTACGCGGCTTGGATCTTGCTGATGGACATGATCGCATTACGGCTACAAAAATGTTCGAACCCAATTCGCGCAGTTGGAGCCTCAACCAAGTCGGAAGTACCATCTACGGTGCGGCAGGACGCGGCTGCGGCGGCGGGAAAGAACAGCCGATAGAGCCGGGTACGGTGGCAGCTATGGACGTGTCTGATCCCACCCATCCAAAATTGGCCCATTTTTTCACTGGCAAAGGGCGTCCCGCTGGGCCGTGGGACCAAGGGGGTCCCGTTTTAGGTACCCAGGGCATTTATGTTCAAACAGCGGATGGCCCTAATAATCCTGGGAGCGGCGTTTATGGAAACATGGTCTTGGCAGTTAGGGCCGGCGCCTCCGGGCTCAGCGATTCATTTGTCCCACCCAACTGGAAATATCTCAATGGCCGCGATCTCGATCTCGGCTCTGGAAGCCCCGTGATCTTTTCTTTTAAGGGGCGCACGCTGCTTGCGACCGGAGGAAAGGAAGCAGTCGTCTATATATTAGATGCTAACAATCTAGGCGGGACCGATCATACAAAAGCTATTTACAGCTCAGTTCGGTTGGGCAACGACGAGCAAAGCTATTCATCAAGAGGTATTTGGGGCGGGCTGGCAACCGCCGAGGATTCCAATGAGGAACGTTGGCTCTACGCGCCAATGTGGGGCCCGACGGCAAAAGATGGCCCTAAATACCCCATCATAATTGGTTCAGCCCAGAACGGTAGCGTCTTGGCATTTAAGGTCGTTGAGCAGGGCGGTTCAATTCAACTGGACCCGCGATGGGTATCGCGCGATCTATTTCCTTCTTCAACACCGGTAATAGCGAACGGCATCCTCTATGTGCTTCAAGCAGCCGAAAATACTATTCAACATCCTAACAACCCAGAAGGGCATGGCCGCTCCATTGGCGGGGTGGCACCACCTACGGAAGACGAATTGGGAAAATTTAGGACGACTGCTGTTTCAGCAATGACGCTTTTTGCATTGGATGCCTGGACTGGCAAAGAGCTTTGGTCGAGCAAGAAGGCAATGGTGGGGCAAACTGCTCACTTTACTGAGCCCGTAATAAGTGCCGGAAAGATTTTTGTAGTAGACCATAATGCACATTTATGGGCATTTGGTCTGCATTGAGTCCCAGCGTTTCGCCGAACAAAGTCAGAAGCGTCGGGTCGAATATTGTTGGATCTCAGAGCTTGGCTGTAAGCTATTCAATTATTTGAAAACGCAGGGACATGCACTGCCACCGAGCGTTCAGGTGGCGGCAAGGGAAGTCAGAGTGTGGTTGCAATCGGGACCGTTTC
>JANYAR010000043.1 GCA_025361185.1 Alphaproteobacteria bacterium
CACAGTCCTTCAGCAGGCCGCGCTCGATCACGACATCCGGCTCCGGCCGGAAAGAGTCGGCGAAAGGCAATTCTCCGGCCTTGAGGCAAGGGTCGAAGCCGATGCGATAGAGATCGCGGATCACCGTGCTGTCACCCAGCGCCTTGCAAGCTTCGGCATAGGCATCCGCAACCGAAGCGGTGAAGCTCGACGTCCGGGGATGAGCAATGATGATGGCGTGCTTCATAGCCGTCTCCTACCATCAAGCTAGCGCGGTGGCTCTATCGACGCCTTGCGCCAGATCAAGATCGAATTGGCTGTTTGAGCTATACTAACGATATGTCTTCGCGCCTGGTCATTATTGCAACACTATTGCTGGTGTGCGGCTCTGCCGCCGCGCAGCCGGGCGATTTTGGCCCAGCTATGGAGGCGGCGCTTGCCTCTACGGACGATAGCGGTCTAGCGCGGGCGTTCTACCAGCAACGCAAGGGCGCGCCGGCCTGGAGCGGGGGCGCAAGGGCCGAGGCAAAACTGGTGATCGCCACACTGTCGAACGCCGCCAGCGAAGGGCTTGACCCTGCGCGCTATCGTGTACTTGTCGACAGTGGAAATGCCGAGACCGATGACGTCGCGATCAGCGTTGCTGTGCTGACCTATATGCGCGACGTGGCGGTGGGTCGGCCAGACCTGCGGACGCTCGATGCCGATGTCGCCCTGCCGCCCCGTTCATTGGACGTGGCCACTTTGCTGAACGACGCGCTTCGTCAAGATCATCTGGGCCAAGGCCATTTGGCCGCCATGCTGAATGCGCTGGCACCGCAATATGCAGACTATGCAGCGCTGAAGACCGTACTGGCCCGCAACACCATGCCGGCGGACGTCATCGCCGCCAACATGGAGCGCTGGCGCTGGTTGCCCCCCGCGCTGGAGCCCGACCGGATCGTCATCAATGCCGCTGACGCCCAACTGCAACTGTGGCTTGGCGGGAAAATGGTCCTGGCCTCCCGCGTGATCGTCGGCAGTCCCAGCAATCCCACACCCATCTTGCGGGCGGAAGGCGCGGGCATCACGGTCAACCCGCCCTGGACGGTGCCTCATTCCATCGCGGTGCGGGAAATCCTGCCCAAGTTGAAGCGCAATCACGCATGGCTCGCCGGCCATGACATGGTGTTGTTGAATGGGCCAGACGGCGATCCGCAGGGACTGCACGTCCACTGGCACGCCATCCATGCCGGCACTTTTCCCTATACCATTCGCCAATATCCAGGACCGCATAATCCGCTGGGGCGGATCAAGATCGAGCTGCCCAATCAGTTCAGCGTTTACCTGCATGACACATCGGACAAACCCGCATTTAACAAACGGGCGCGCGATGTCAGCCATGGCTGTGTGCGGGTCGAACAAATCTTGCCGCTAGCGTCTTACGCCTTGGCTGCGGACTTGACCGCTGTCGAGCAGATCACGGAGGCAATTAACCAGGGCGAAACGCAATATCTGCCCCTGAACAAGCGGCTGCCGGTCTATTTTCTCTATTGGACGGCCTTTACCGGTTCCAACGGCGAGCTGCAGCTCCGCCCTGACATTTATGGCCGTGACCAGCGTCTTATCGCGGCTATGCGGGCGCCGCCCCTGCGAGTCGCCGACAACTTCGTTGCCTGCACAAAGGGGTAAAATGTTTGCTGTGGAAACCTCCAGCTGTTAGGAAGTGGAAACTTCTACCTGTTAGGCAAGTGCCGCACCCAAAGGCTCAGCCGCGCATGCCCATTCTTGGACGCCGCAATTTTCTCGCCAGGGCAGGCGTCAGCCTGTTTGTGCCGCGGCCGGCGCTGGCCAATGAATCGGGCGCGCGGTTTCTGGCTTTCGACAACATCCATACCGGGGAGAAGCTGAAGGTTGAGTATTGGGCCGAGGGCCAGTACCTGCCAGACGCGCTGGCGCAGGTGAATCATGTGCTGCGCGATTTCCGCTCCGGAGACGTCCATCCCATCGCACCCCAGCTGCTCGATTTGCTCTCAATGCTGCGCGACCGTCTTGAGACTGCCGAGCCGGTGACTGTGATCTCCGGCTATCGCTCACCTGCGACCAACGCCATGCTGCGCGGCGAGCATGAGCATTCCGGCGTCGCCTCCAAGAGTCTGCACATGCAGGGCATGGCGATCGACATTCGGATTGCAGGCCGTTCTCTGGCAGCCGTGCATACCGCGGCGCTGGCGCAGCGCGGCGGCGGCGTCGGCTATTATCCCCAAACCGACTTTGTCCATGTGGACGTGGGCCGAGTCCGCACCTGGTAGGTTTTGACGTCGCGCAATGACAGGCCGCAATTGCAGCTTAGTGTGGGCCAATGTTGCAAGATCTCATCGCGGGGTCCGGGTTGGTCGCGCTGACGGTGCTGATCCATACCGTCGGGTTGATTCTGATCGCTGCCGCCACACCGCCGCTGGCGCGTTTGTTGGGATTCCACAACCACGACGTCGGACGGACACTGGTGATGACCGGCACGGTGCTGGGAATCTTGGCTCTTCTCACCCTTGAGGTCTGGAGCTGGGCGGCCGCCTATGCCCTGCTCGGTGCCACGCGGGATTGGGCCGACGCGCTTTATCTTTCCACCGCCATGTTCTCAACCATCGGTTATGGCGAAATCCATATTGAACCGACCTGGCGCCTGCTGACTGCGCTGGAGGGCATAAACGGATTCCTGCTGATTGGCTGGTCCACCGCCTATCTGGTAGGCGCGGCGACCCGGCACGGGCCGTTCCGTCGAGGCGAACACTTCTGATAGCCCATAGTTGATTTGCCTCAAAGAAAATCTCGCAGGCGCGCCTAAGTGTCTACCGAGTTGTTCCAACACCTAGCCATTGCCGATCAGGTTGCAGGCAAGAGCCACAGGAGCGATCATGAGCGCGTTGGCGCTGTGGTTGTGACCTGAGCGGCTCTTTTTGTACCAAGCGATCTGATAGAAAGTTTCAAATTC
>JANYAR010000060.1 GCA_025361185.1 Alphaproteobacteria bacterium
GCGGCGTTCGTCATCCCGGTTTTCCACCGCTGGCATCATGCCGCTTGCGGCCGCGACAAGAATTTCGGCGGCACCTTCGCCCCGTGGGGTGTGATGTTCGGCACCCATTGCATGGCGGCGCATCGCTGCCCGGCGGCTATCGCATCGCCGACAAGGCCATGCCGGAAGGGCCGATGGCACAGCCCCTCACTCCGATCCTGCAAGGTGGTACGGCGCCGGTCGAGCCCGCAACCTCGGCCGATTGCTGCCGTGACAGGGCTTCTATTGCGAAATCAGTTCTTGGTTGCGGCTGCGACAGCTGCGCCGCGCGCGGCAGTCTGATGCGCCGTCACCTGACCGTTCATGGAGTCATAGGTGTCTTTGCCGTCGCCCGGCATCGGCGTCGGCTCGCAACGCCCGCCGGCGCAGTTCAGCGTCACCCGCTGGGCGCCGCGATTGAGAATGACCGTCCCGCCGCCTTCGGCTCCCGTCACGGTGACTTGGGTGTTGAACACCGTCACATTGTCGCGGTTCAGGGCCACGATGTTGGTGCGGCCATAACCCTTGCCCTGCACGAAAGCATGCTTGGCGTCGATCATGGTGACGTCAGCGATGGTCGGGTTGCCGACATATACGGTGGACACGGGGGTGCGGAAGGTGAGGGTGTGGACCTCATCCAGCGCCAGCGCGACGGAATTGCTCTTGCTCGCGGCATAAGCCGGTGCGGCAGCGAGGAAAGCGGCAGCAAAAATTGCGCGGCGCATGGCGGTCTCCGAAATACTACGCCTCCACACTAGGCCGGTGCCGTAAAAGAAGCCTTAAGCTTGGATGCTCTAATTATGACTTGTTCAATACAGGGACACGCCATGCCCATTACGGTTCCAGGCCTTCTTCTGGCGTTGACGGCAGCGCTTGCAATAATCGATTGCATCTGGGCCTCCCTGGGGCATTTTTCGCTGGATTTGGCCGCTTATCTGCAGCTTGCGCTGATGGCGGCCGGGCTGATGGCAGGCGCCGCTTTTTACCGCACGATGCGCCCCGAGCCGCAGCTTGCCGCCATGCTGTTCGGCGCGGGCTTCCTGTGCGCCTTTTCCGCCGGCGCCAGCGTGCTCAACTATTTTCTCCTCACCGTGGCTGGAGAGCGCATCGATCCGGTGTTGGTGCAGGCCGATCACATGCTTGGCTTCGACTGGTACACTATGATGGCGAGAGTGGGAGATTACCCGTATCTGAACGAGGTGTTTTTCCTGGTCTATAATCTGGTGCTTCCGCAGATGGCGATTTTGCTCATCGCGCTGGCCTGGAATGGCCATGTCGAAAAACTCTATCGCTACTGCCTGGCGGTCGCGGTCGGCGCATTGATAGCGATTTTCATCTGGACGATGATGCCGTCCTTCGGCGCAAAATCGTTATGTGTGCTGCCGCCGGCAATGATGGATCGCCTCCCGGTCTCGGTGACGTGCGAATATGGGCGCGAACTATTGCGGCTGCTGCATGAGGGTCCGGGATACATCACGCCCAGAGAATTGCGCGGTCTTATCGCCTTTCCGTCCTACCATGGCGTGCTCGCGATTCTGCTGATTTGGTACGCACGTCCCATCAGTTGGCTGCGTTGGCCGTTCCTGGCAATCAACACCGTGGTGCTGCTTTCCACGCCGGAGCAAGGCGGACATCACCTGGTGGATGTTCTGGCTTCATTTCCCGTCGCGGCGCTGGCGATTTTTCTGGCGGCGCTTCCCGAAAACGCAAGAAATTCCGCGAAACTTCCCGGCATGGTAAATACTTCCTCAAAGTGGGCTAGGCCGCTCCATGCCGTGCGCCGGTTTCATGCCGTGCCGGCAAAAGATTGATGAAATTGCGCGCGACATGATTAAGTCGAAATTAAGAGGGGCTCGTCTAGTCTGATCGCGTCCGCAACGAGCGAATGAGTTCGTCCGGGGTTGGGCATCCTAGGGTGTTACTAAAGTTGGAGACTGAAATGAACATTATCTCGCGTTTCATTCGCGATGAATCGGGCGCCACCGCCATCGAGTATGGTCTGATTGCCGCTCTCATCGCTGTTGTCATCATCACGGGCGTGACCGCCGTCGGCTCCAAGCTGTCGGGGACCTTCTCGTCGCTCGCGACCAGCCTGACTCCGTAATAAGGCTGGCACAGGCTTTCCAAGAACGGCCGCCTTTTTTTCGAAAGGCGGCCGTTCGTTTTTTCTAGGGCACTCGCAGATGTTCGCGGAAATCCTGATCATTGTCGCGCTGCCGCTCCTGCTGGCCGTAGCCGCGGGTTGGGATATAGCCAGTTTCACCATTCCCAATTATCTTACCCTGGCGCTTGTGGCCGCCTTCGCGGTTTTCGCCGTGGCGGCGAACCTGTCCTTTGCGACCACCGGCTGGCACATACTGGCCGGGTTTACGGGGCTCTTCATCGGCTTCACGCTTTTTGCGCTGGGATATATCGGCGGCGGCGATGCCAAGCTGTTCGCCGCGGTCGTTCTGTGGCTGGGTTTGAAGGACTTGCTGGCCTATGCGCTGCTGGCCAGCGTGCTCGGCGGGGTGCTTACCCTCAGCCTGATGCTGTTGCGCCGATATCCCCTGCCCAATTTTCTCATGCGCCAGGCCTGGCTCGTGAAATTGCACGACCCCTGTTCCGGCATTCCCTATGGCGTGGCGCTGGCCGCCGGCGCCTTTTTCCTGCTGCCTTCGACCGAAGTGTTCCGTCTTGCCGCAGGCGCTTAACAAAAGCCTAACGCCGACGGGGCCGTTTTCGCTTAGATTTTAAGCAAGTTGAACGCGAAACATCTGTCTGTACAAGGCAATTGCATCGGCCATCTTAAGCAATTTCTAAAGGGTTGCATGGTGAATTGTCTCCAAAGGAGCAGTCCCTATGAATCCCCAACGTCTCATCGTTCTAGGAATTGCCCTTGTGGCAGCGGGCGGCGCCGCGTTTCTCGTACGCAGCATGATAGGCGGCGGCACCCCCGTCGCGCAGGCGAAAGTCGCGCCGACCATCGCCATGAGCGAAGTTCTCGTCGCCAACTCCAATCTCACGCCTGGTCAGGCGCTCGCCGTCGATCAGGTGCGCTGGGAAAAATGGCCGACTTCGACCGTGGATCCTTCCTTCATCACCCATGAGTCGGTGAGCAGCGAAGAAGAAGCGGTCAAGGGCACTGTTGTGCGCGCCATGATCCTGCCCGGTCAGCCGATCACCAAAACGTCGATCGTGCATGGCGATGCATCGGGTTTCATGGCTGCGACGCTCGGTGAAGGCATGCGCGCGATTTCGATTCCCATATCCGTCGATTCCGGTGCGGGCGGTTTCATTCTGCCCAACGACCGCGTCGACATCATTCTGACCCGCAAGCCTGATGGCTCGAATTCGCGCGGATATGCCAAGACCATTCTGTCAAGTCTGCGCGTGCTGGCCGTGGATCAGACCTACCGTCAGGAAAAGGATACGCGCACTGTGGTGGGCAAGACCGCCACCGTCGAAGTCACGCCGGAACAGGCCGAGATGATCGCCGGCGCGTCCATGTCGGGACAGTTGTCGCTTGCTCTTCGTCCTTTGAGCGAGGACGGCGTCGCTAAGTTGGACGGTGCCGCACCCGCATCCAAGCGCCGCACCGCCGCCTATGACGGCCCCGTCTCTGTAATCCGCTATGGCATGGCCGGGTCTGTCACCCGGCAGGAGAATCAGCAGTGATGTCCATGCGAAAAATCCTTCTCGCCTTGGTGCTGGCGCTTAGCGCGCCACCCGCCGTCTTCGCCGCGCCGGTTTATCCCGTGCTGGATGAGAGCAATGCACGGCTGATGACCATATCGACCCATGCTGGATCCACGCATCAACGCCTCACCCTGTCGCTGGACAAGGCTGCCGTGGTGCAACTCGATGCCGATGCGCACGATGTGCTGGTGTCCAATCCCGACCTGGTTGATGCGGTCGTGCGTACACCGCGGCGTATATTCCTTCTGGCCACCAAGGTGGGCCAGACCAATGCCTTTTTCTTCGACGCCCAAGGCAAGCAGATCCTGACGCTGGATATCCGCGTCGAAAAGGATGTGGTGGACTTGTCGGGGCTGATGAAGGCCAGCTTCCCCAATTCCGCCATTCTGGTGCAAGCCTTGAATGACAATGTGGTGCTGACCGGTTCCGTCTCAAGCGCTCTGGAATCCACCCGCGCCGCCGATCTGGCGTCGCGCTTTACCGGCGATCCCAAGAAAGTCATCAATATGATTGGCATCGCCGGCGGACAGCAGGTGATGCTCAAGGTTCGTATCGCGGAAATGGACCGCAATATCGCCAAGCAGTTCGGCGTGAATCTGGCGGGCGCCAAGATCGTAGGCGGCTCGACCCCGATCGCGGTCTCGACATCCAATCAGTTCAACCTGGTCGGTCAGGCGCTCAGCGATCTTTCCGGTGCGCAGGCGGGCCAAGTCTGCAACACCGCCTCGCTTGCCCTCAATCCCCTCGGCGCGCTGAACGGCGGCGGCGTCTGCAATCTCCAGAACAATGTCCAAGGCCAGCTCAAGGCCCTGGAGCGCGTTGGCCTGGTGCATATGTTGGCCGAACCCAATCTGACGGCCGTCAGCGGCGAAACTGCGAAATTCCTGGCCGGCGGCGAATTCCCCGTCCCCGCCAGCCGCGACCGCGACGGCAATGTCACAATACAGTTCAAGCAGTTTGGCGTCGGCCTCAGCTTCACGCCGGTGGTTGTGGCGCCGGGCCGCATCAGTCTGCAGCTGTCCAGCGAAGTCAGCGAATTGTCCAACACCGGGTCTTTCACCCTGTCGGGCGGCTCCAGCACCTCGGGCCTCACCATTCCCGCTTTGACGGTGCGCCGTACCGCGACCACGATTGAATTGCCGTCAGGCGGCAGCTTCGCGGTCGCCGGCCTGATGCAGCACAACACCAAACAGGTGATCGACGGCTTTCCGGGCGTAAAGGACCTGCCCGTGCTGGGCGCTTTGTTCCGCAGCCGCGACTTCGCCGATGACACAACCGAACTGGTGGTACTGGTCAGCGCTTACCTGGTCGAACCCACTTCAGAAGCCGCGCTGTCGGTGCCGACAGATGGCTTCATCGCGCCGAGCGACCCGGAAACCATTCTGCTGGGCCGCCTGAACGCGACCTATAAGAAAAAAGACGAGAAACCCATGTCACCGCAGGCGTCCGCGCCTGTCGGCTTTGTCGTGCGCTAGGAGGCCCGTCATGAAACTGGACTATCTGTTTCGCGCCGCCGCTATCGTCTGCGTCCTGATAGCAGGCAGCTGTTCGGTCACCGACGACGGCAACTTGATGTCCGAGGACGGCGCCAAAAATCATCCCATCGCGGTGGAACCGAGCTTTCGCGAGCTGAAGGTACAGTTTCAGGGCGGCGCGGACGGCATGAACTCCGAAGACACCGCCAAATTCGACGCCTTCCTGGCCGACTATCGCGTTCACGGCAATGGCAGCCTGGGCATCAGCGTGCCGGGTGGAGCTGCGAGCCGTGCGGCTATCACCTTCTTCGGCGAGCGCGCAGCTTTGACCGGTATCAGCCGCGACAGGATTCTGGTTTCGACGCATGACGTCGCCGGCGGCGATATGCGGGTGGCCGTCAACTATATCGCCTATACCGCCCATACCCAGGCCTGCGGCGACTGGTTGGAGAATGAGTCCTTTACCATGGACAACCGGACGCCGAAGAACTTTGGCTGCTCGATACAGCAGAACATCGCCGCCATGGTGGCCGATCCCCGCGACCTGCTGGGCCCCGGCGCGATGGGCCCGGTGGACACCGCGCGTCGCGCTGGTGTGATGGATCACTACGAGAAGGGCGAAGTCACCCAGGCCGTCAAGCACACCTCGGACATGGGCTCTGAGCAATCCGCCGGTGCTTCCAATGTTGGCCAGTAACACGTGAAACGGAATCAAACATGAGTAAGCCTCCGCAAGTGGAAAGTTTTGGCGCCGCGCCGCATGAGCGCCCGGTCCCGCGCATTTCCATTCATGCCTTCTGCGAATTTCCCGATACCGGGGCCGCGCTGCAGCGCGCGGGCGGCGACCGCCGCCTGTCCAAGGCGCATCTGCAAGTGGAGCTTGGCGGTATCGACGGCGCCGTGGCGCATTATCGCGGCCAGGTTACGCCCAATCTGCTGGTCGTCGAAACCAAGCTTCACGGCTCGGAAGCCCTGGCGGAACTCGACCGCCTGGCGGAGGTCTGCGATCCGGCGACCAAGGTGATCGTGGTGGGCCGCAGCAACGATGTCGAGCTGTACCGTGAATTGATGCGTCGTGGCGCATCCGAATATCTGGTGGCCCCGCTGTCGCCGTTGCAGCTGATCGAAGTGATTTCCGGCCTCTATCTGGACCCCGGCGCCGCCCCGATCGGCCGCGTCGTGGCCGTCATCGGCGCCCGCGGCGGCGCGGGCTCCTCGACCCTGTCACACAATATCGGCTGGTGTATCGCCGAGGAGTTGAACATCAACACCACGATCGTCGATCTCGATCTGCCGTTTGGCACCGTGGGGCTCGACTTCAATGACGAAGCCAGTCAGGGCGTCTGCGATGCCCTGAGCGCGCCGGAACGTCTGGACGACGTGTTGCTGGACCGCCTGTTGCTCAAGCGCGGTGATCGTCTTTCACTGTTCACCGCTCCCGCGGCCCTGGAGCGTGAATATGACGCCCCTGCGGATTCCTATGAGGCCGTCATAGACGCGGTGCGCCAGACCATTCCCTGCGTCATTCTGGATTTGCCGCATGGCTGGCAGCCATGGATCAAGGCAGCCCTGCTGGCGGCCGACGATGTCGTGATCGTGGCGACCCCCGATCTCACTTCCCTTCGCAATGCCAAGAACATCATCGACCTGGTCAAGAGCGCTCGTCCCAATGACGCGCCGCCGCGACTGGTCATCAATCAGGTCGGTGTTCCCAAGCGCCCCGAGATACCGTCCAAGGATTTCGCCGAAACCATGGGGCTGGAGCCCGCCGCCATAATCGCCTTCGAGCCCGCGCTGTTCGGTCAGGCCGCCAATAACGGCCAGATGGTGATCGAGCTGGCGCCCAAGGCGCCGGTATCGGAGGCGTTGCGTCATCTATGCCGCACGATCACCGGGCGCACTACGCAAAGCGTCGCCGACAGGAATACGACCTCGATCTTCTCGTTCTTGAAGGGAAGGAAACGGGCATAACCTATGTTCGGCAAGCGTTCCGTTTCCGAGCCGGCCGTTGGAAAGCTCGCTGCCGCAGCACGTGAGCCGGTAGCGGCGCCGCGCGCCGCCCAGCCCGCAGCTGCTCAGCCCGCGGCCCAGCCCGCACCCGCCGCTCCGTCCTCGGCACAGGCAGCGCCGCAGGCGTCCAAGCCGGCTGCGCGGTCGGTGGTCGACACGCGCTCGGAAGATTACTACCAGATCAAGTCCACGATCTTTACCGCCCTGATCGACACCATCGATCTGGCGCAGCTGGCACAGCTCGACCCCGATTCGGCGCGCGAGGAAATCCGCGACATCGTCAACGAGATCATCTCGATCAAGGCAGTGGTGATGTCCATCGCCGAGCAGGAACATCTGCTGCAGGATATCTGCAACGATGTCCTGGGCTATGGTCCGCTGGAGCCGCTTCTGGCCCGCGACGACATCGCCGACATCATGGTCAATGGCGCCAATCGGGTCTTCATCGAAGTCCAGGGCAAGGTGCAGCTCACCAATATCCGCTTCCGCGACAACGCCCAGCTGATGAACATCTGTCAGCGTATCGTGTCGCAGGTCGGCCGCCGGGTCGATGAATCCTCGCCCATTTGCGACGCGCGCCTGCTGGACGGCTCCCGCGTCAACGTCATTGGCCCTCCGCTCAGCCTGGACGGTCCCACGCTGACCATTCGTAAGTTCAAGAAGGACAAGCTGAAACTGGAGGATCTGGTCAAGTTCGGCTCGATCAGCCCGGACGCGGCCCGCGTGCTGCAGGTGATCGGCCGCTGCCGCTGCAACATCCTGATCTCCGGCGGTACGGGTTCGGGCAAGACCACGCTGCTCAACTGCATGACCGCCTATATCGACACCGAAGAACGCGTCATCACCTGCGAAGACGCCGCCGAACTCCAGCTGCAACAGCCCCATGTGGTGCGGCTGGAAACCCGCCCGCCCAACCTGGAAGGGCAGGGCACGATTTCGATGCGCGACCTGGTGCGAAACTGCCTGCGTATGCGCCCCGAACGCATCATCGTGGGCGAAGTGCGCGGACCCGAGGCGTTCGATCTTTTGCAGGCGATGAACACCGGCCATGACGGTTCCATGGGCACGCTGCACGCCAACTCCCCGCGCGAAGCGATGGGCCGTCTGGAATCGATGATCACCATGGGCGGCTTCTCGTTGCCGATGAAGACCATCCGGGAAATGATCGTGGGCTCGATCGATATCATCATTCAGGCCGAGCGCATGCGCGACGGCTCGCGTCGTATCACCAAGATCACCGAAGTCATCGGCACCGAAGGCGATGTCGTCATTACCCAGGACCTGGTCACCTATGAGATCCAGGGCGAGGACGAGGCGGGCAAGCTGCGCGGCAAGCATGTCGGTACCGGCGTTGTCCGCCCCAATTTTTGGGAGCGCGCCCGCTACTACAATCTGGAAAAAGAGCTGGCCGACGCCTTGGACAAGGTCAACCAATGATTTTTCTGGTCGGCATTCTGTTCGCGCTTGCGCTTGGTGGCGCGGCTTTCGCATTCACCGGCGGCGACGAGGTGGCCCAGAAGCGCGTCGCTGCCGTGGCCAAGCCGGCCGGCAATGCGCGCGGCCGCGGCACCACCCCGCAGCAGGATGCCGCCCTGAAGCGCAAGAACGTCGCGGTCATGTTGAAGGACGTGGAAAAGAACCGCGCGGCCAAAAAGGAACGGCCCACCATGCGCCGGCGCCTGGAGCAGGCCGGCTTTCCCAAGGCCAGCCCGCGCACCTTCTGGATGATCTGCGGCATCGTCGCCTGCGTCGCGGCGGGTATTGCAATATACACGCATCAGACGCCTCTGGTGATCGCGCTGGCTGTTTTTGTGGTTGGCCTGGGGCTGCCGCGCTGGGTGCTGGGATTCCTCACCAATCGCCGCAAGAAGAAGTTCACCGAGAATTTTGCCACCGCCATCGACGTTATCGTGCGCTCGGTCAGATCGGGCCTTCCCACCAACGAGGCCCTGCGCATCGTCGCGCGCGAAATTCCCAATCCGGTCGGCAGCGAATTCCATAGTTTGGTGGAAAGCATGAAGGTCGGCGTCACCTTGGACCAGGCGTTGAAGCGGATGATGGACTCCATGCCCACGCCCGAAGTCGGCTTTTTTGCCATCGTCATGACCATTCAGAGCAAGTCGGGCGGCAATCTGTCTGAAGCCCTGAGCAACCTTGCCTTCGTGCTGCGCGACCGCAAGCGCCTGCAGGGCAAGATCAAGGCGATGTCGTCGGAAGCCAAGGCCAGCGCCATGATCATCGGTTCACTGCCGCCGGGCGTGATGGGTATCGTCTATCTCACGACCCCGGCCTATATCGCCAAGCTGTTCACCGAACGTGCCGGCAACCTGATGCTGGCGGGCTGCGTGGTCTGGATGACTTGCGGCATCATGGTGATGCGCAAGATGATCAACTTCAAGCATTAGGGAGGAAAAGAGATGGACCATCTTATGAACCTCCTGTTCGACAAGAGCTTCCTGGTCATGCTTTGTGTCGGCATCATGGCCTTCGCCACGATAGTGACCCTGGGCATGCCCTATCTGGAAAATAACGGGCTGAACGACCGTCTCAAATCGGTGGCGGCTCGCCGCGAGGAATTGCGCGCCAAGCATCATGCGGCCTTGAATGCCAAGCGTGGATCCCTGCGGATCGAGCCGACGTCCTACATGAAAGCGACCCTGGACCGCTTCAAGCTGGGCAATATCCTGGAAAGCGAGAATTCCCGCGAAAAACTGGGTTCCGCCGGCTATCGCGGTCAGGCGCCGCTCATCACCTTCATGTTTTTCCGCTTCGTGATGCCGTTCATCGTTTTCAGCGTGACCCTGTTCTATCTGTTTCTGATTCTGCATCTGACCTGGTCGCCGGTGCAGAAGGTTGGGGCGGCCTTTGTCGGCGCCCTGATCGGTTTCTATGTGCCCGACCTGTTCGTCAACAACATGATCGCCCGCCGCCAGACGTCCATTATGCGGGCTTTTCCGGACGCACTGGATCTGATGCTGATCTGCGTGGAATCCGGCATGTCGATCGAGAGCTCGTTTAACCGTGTGGCGAGCGAGATCGGCTCTCAATCGGCGGAACTGGCCGAGGAGCTGGCGCTCACCACCGCCGAACTCAGCTATTTGCCGGATCGCCGCCAGGCCTTCGACAATCTCGCCAAGCGTTGCGGCCATGCCGGCGTGCGCGCGGTCGCGACCGCGCTCAACCAGGCCGAGAAATATGGTACGCCCTTGGGCGCCGCGCTTCGCGTCACCGCCAACGAAAACCGCGAAATGCGCATGCAGGAGGCCGAACGCAAAGCCGCGTCGCTTCCCGCCAAGCTGACCGTCCCGATGATCATCTTCTTCCTGCCCTGTCTGTTCGTGGTCATCATGGGGCCGGCTGTTCTCACCATCAAAAAGATGATGCATTGAGGAGCGGTTCGCCGTAAGGCGAACGAAATGGTCCAGTGGACCATTTCGAGCGACGAAAGCTACGTCACGCGGTTGCTTAGCGACAGCGTAAGCAACGGTGAGCAGGTCCAGTGGACCTGCGAAAGTAGCGAAGGCCGCGAGCTTGAGCGAGCGGCAGGCGCGGAAACAAGCTCTGTTGCTATCTATCGCCGGCCCTTCAGGACCTCGTTCTAGCAAGCAACTTGGATGCGCTTCTCTTTGAGCGCGGAAACAACGTGAGTGCCGGTCATCTAACGCGCCGAACTGCCCGATAGGCCATCCGGGCCGCAATCATCCCAGCGAAGGCCACTGCAAGCGCCTAGTACCAAGCAAGCCCAATGACTTGCAGCACCAGCAGCAAGACCCCGCCAACAGCAGTGCTAACGATTGCTTCGTTCATGGAGCCAATTTTTCGCTCATGTCAGCGACGTTCGATCCTGTTTCCGTACCAGAAGACAAAGACCAGGTAGAGGGTGAATGCCGCTACAAAGAACATCCCATCCCGGTTCCAGCCAAAGCTTCGGTTCAGAAGCGCCGCTATTCTGTCCGCGCACCAAAAACCCAGGGCCAACAGAACCAGGCCCAGCACGGCATCAATCTTGCCCTCAATTCGCCTGATGCGGCTTCGCAGTTCCTCGTCCATACGCCACAAAATACCCCCGCGCCCCCGAAGTACAAGGGAAGAGGCTTGGAACTTTGCCGCCCAACACCGCAAAACAAAAAGGCGCGGATCGCTCCGCGCCTTTTCTTTCGGTATCTAATTCAGAATCAATAAGCGTTGGCGCTCATGCGCAAGCCGGGGATCGTGTCCTTGGCCACGGCCTTGACCGGCACCGGCGGCAGCACCTTGGGCACGGGGACCGGCTTGCCGGCATCCGCGGCCTTGACCGGCGGCGGCGTCAGTTTCAGCGTAACGGCTGCGGCCGGCTTGTCGGCTTCGGCCGTCTTGGCGGGCGCAGGCTTGGTCTCTGCGGTTTTCACCGGCGCGGGAGCGGGCAATTTGGCTGCCGCCACCGGGATGGGCTTGCCGGCATCAGCCGCTTTCACAACCGGTGAGGCCGTCGGTGCAGCGGGTTTGGCGGCCTCGGCCGTCTTGGCGGGCGCAGGCTTGGTCACGGCCACTGTTACAGAAGGGGCAGCCGTCGGTATTTTGGATACCACCACCGGGACGGGTTTGCTCGCATCGGCCGCTTTCACAACCGGCGCTGCTGCAGACATCGATGCAACCGGCTTTGCAGCTTCGGCCGCCTTGGCAGGCGCAGGCTTGGTGTCAGCCACTTTCACCGCAGCTGAGGTCGGCGTTACCGCAACGGGTTTGCCGGCCTCGGCCGCCTTCACAACCGGTGCTGTCGCCGCTGTGGTCGGTTTGACAGCTTCCGCCGTCTTGGCGGGCGCAGGCTTGGTCTCGGCCAGGTTCACCGGCGCGGGCGCTTTGGCCGCCGCCACGGGGATGGCCTTGCTGGCATCGGCTGCTTTCACAACCGGTGCAGCCGAAGAGGTGGCCATAGCCGGCTTGGACGCTTCGGCGGTCTTGGGCTTGGTCGCGGCTGCTGTTACGGGTGTAGGCATCGGCGTTTTGACCGCCAGCACGGGATTGGTGTTGCTGGTCACAGTCTTGGCCGCAGGATCGACATCCGCCTTCACAATGTTGGCGATCACCGGCTTGGCAGGGCCTTGCTGGGCCACCGTATCCACTTTGGCCGGCTGCGCGGCCATGGTCTTGGATTGCGGCGCGGGCTGCAGCGGGCGCGGCGCATTTGTTGCGACACTTGTTGCGACGCTTGTTGCGACGCTGGCGGTGGTCACGGTTTTGGCGGGGTGAACAGGACCCGCCAACGGGTCCACCGGCACGCGCTGCATGACGACTCGATTGTCATGCGCTTCCGGAGCGGGTGAAACCGCATTGTGTGCGAGCTGTGGTGTGGCGCTGCTGGCGCCACTGGCGGAAGCACTGACGGGGGGATGCGGCGCAGTATTGCTGGCCGCTGCCGGTGCTTGCGTCTGATTGCGCGCCACGGAAATTTGCGCCGGCGGTGTCTGGGCTGCGACCGGGGCGGGCACATCGGCCGCCAGAGAACGGATCAGCGAAATATTGCGGGCAATCTTGGCGTCGCTGTTGCCTCCGGCGCTTTCGGCGCGCGCGGCCAGCTTGTGAGCCATGTCGGGATCCTTGGCCAGCATGCGCGACAACGCATAGTTGTTCAGAACGCTTGGTTCCTCGGGCTTGACCGCCAGAGCATGTTCATAGGCCTGCTGGGCGCTTTTCTGGTCGCCGATCTGGTCATAGGCGACGCCCAAGGCCGAATAGATCGTCCAGTCGCTGGGCTGCAATTGCTGGGCGCGGGTCAGGAAGTTCACTGCGTCCGTGGGGCGTCCCATCGCGGCCAATGTCTTGCCATATTCGCTGATGACGCGGCCGTCATCGGAGGCCACCATCATCAGCTGCGACAGATGCTTGATTGCTTCGGGATACTGACCCGCCAGCCGCAGCAATTGCGCCTGGCGGATGCTGTCCTCCAGATTGGTGGCGGGCTCGGCCGCGGCGGCCTTTTCCACCGGCTTGGCGGCGGGCTTGGAATCGGAATCGAACCATCCGGCATGGGCCGGGACGGCGATGGCCGAACAGCCGAGCATCAGCACGACGGTCAGCGGAATTCTTCGGATTGCGAAAGCCATGGGGGCAGCCTTTTGGAACGCTACCGCGACTTTGCCTGCCCCCCAGTCAACAAACCCTTAAGTATATTCCGTCAGATATAACGATCCGGAGGCATGAGTCTTTTTGGGCTTTCGGAGCTCTTGGCGTATTGCCGATGCGTGCAGCTTGTGGGTGTGCTGGCGCGCATCGTTTGCACGCTATCGCAAGGTAACCGAATTCCTGTATGCCATGAATGTTTCGTTAACGCCCAAGTCCTGACGCAATAAAGGTTTAACCTTTTCGATCATGTCCGAGCGCTTCCTCGCCCTTGCCGCCCTGATCGCCTTTGTGGTGCTGGTGATCGGCGCGTTGCTGACAGGCGGAAATCTTGGAATGGACAATTCCGCGCCCATGCGCGTCTCCTTCCAGATCGCCACCGGTTCCACCGAAGGGGTCTATTTCCCGGTGGGCCAGGCCATGGCGGGGCTGATCAGTCATCCGCTGGGCGTGGGCCGCTGCGATACCGCGACCGTCTGCGGTCCCGCCGGGGTGATCTTGTCGGCGCGCACCAGCGAAGGCACCACCGACAATCTGCGCAGCGTCGATCAAGGACTGGTGGAGTCCGGCTTCGCCGACGGCGATGTGATTGCCGCCGCGGTGGCGGGGCAAGGCGCCTTCCGGCGGCCGGCACGCCACCTGCGCGTCATTGCCGGCCTGTTCGCCGAAGAGACCCACCTGGTGGCATTGGTTCAATCCAATATTCAATCCGTCTCCGACTTGCGCGGGAAGCGGGTTCTGATGGGGCCGCCCAACAGCGGCGCGCTGATGCGCGCGCGCGCAATTCTTTCGGCCTACCGGGTACATGCCCGCGAGGTCATATCCGATGAAACCGCGGCTCAGATGATGAAGGACGGCAAGATCGACGCCTATTTCGCGGTGGCGGGTGTGCCGCTGGATTCGATCAGGGATGTGCTTGTGCGTCATGTGGCGCACCTGGTGCCGATCGACGGGGAAGGCCGCGACCGGCTGGTCAAGATGGTGCCGCAGCTTTCTGCTGCTTTGATCGCGGCCGGCGCCTATCCGGGCACGGCCGCGGTGGAGACTGTGGCGACGCGCGCCTATTGGGTGACACGAGATACCGAGGCCGACCCGTTGATCTATGGCATCGCGCGCGCGCTGTTCAATCCCGCAAACCGCGAGACCCTGGTTGCCAGCCATCCCAGCGCGGGCGAAATTGGGTTGGACAGCGCTGCCATCCATCCGCCTGCTCCGCTGCATCCCGGCGCGGCACGGTTCTATCGCGAAAAAGGCATGCTTTTGGACTGATGCGTGCCAGCGCTAGACAATTGCGGCATCGATCTCCGCCTGCGCCGCCTTTCGCCATTCCTGCATCGCCGGCAGCGCCATCATGCGGTCCATATAGGAGCGCACGGGCGCCGGCACATCCACGCCATAGGTGAGAAAGCGCGATACCACCGGCGCATACATGCAGTCGGCCACCGACAATTTTCCGAACAGGAACGGTCCCTTGTAGGCCGCAAGGGCCCATTCCCATGCCGACAGGATACGGGCGATCTGGGTCTTTGTGTCTTCGCGCAGTTCCGGCAGTTCTTTTTTGCGGGCGAATTCCATGGTGAGCTGATCGCGCACATCAGGAAAACCGGAATGCATCTCGCAGGCATAGGAACGCGCCATCGCGCGCGCGGCAGGCTCCACCGGCCAAAGTCCAGCTTGCGGGTGGCGCTCGGCCAGGGTTTCGCAGATGGCAAGACTATCCCAGACCGTCTGGGTCGTTCCCTGTTCTTCGATCTTCAGCACCGGCACCTTGCCTGCCGGAGAATGTTTCAGGATCTGCTCGCGGGTGGTGGGGCTATCGGTCTGGCGCAGGCGGATGTCCACGGTTTCAAACGGCTCGCCAACGGCCATCAGCGCCACAAAGGGGCGCAAACTCCAGCTCGACCAGCTGCGGGTGCCGACAATCAGGGTATAGCGGGCCATCTTGCTCCTTCGCCGCGCCGGGCGTCGCGCCGGGGCGTGCTTGCGGTTCACAGCCGCGATTCATAAAGTCCATCGCGTCCTACGGCCATAGCGTCCAACCATAAGAGCAATCCATGCATCCAAGCCTTGCAGCCAGCGCCCGGAGCGCCATCCCCGTCCACGCCATCCTGGCCAAGGACGCCAAGGCATGGCTGGCCAGGCAGAAGCGTTCGGGATTGGTGACAGCGTCCGGCTTTGCCGGGGCGGCAGGGGCGTTGGCCGCGTTGCCCGATGCCAAAGGCGGCATCGCTGCCTGGGTCTTGGGGCTGGGCGAATCCAAAGACGCGTTTGCGCTGGCGGCGGCGGCTGAAAAATTGCCCCCAGGCACCTACCGGTTGGGCGAGGTGCCGGAATTTTGCGCCGGCACCCATGCCGCGCTGGCCTGGCTGATGGGCGGCTACGGCTTTCACCGTTACAAGAAGAAAAATGTGCGCAGCACCAGGCTGGTGACACCGCCCGGTGTGGACGGCGAGGAAATTACGCGCATCGCGGAAAATCTTTTTCTGGCCCGCGATCTGGTCAATACGCCCGCCAATGACATGGGGCCCGCCGAACTGGAAGCCGCCGTGCGTGCGCTGGCCAAAAGGCACGGTGCGAAAGTCTCGGTGGTGATGGGCGCGGCGCTGACGAAGAATTATCCCCTGGTCGCGGCGGTGGGGGCAGGATCGCCGCGCAATCCCCGCCTGATCGAACTGAACTGGGCCCCTGCCGGTAAAAAAACCGCGCCTTTGGTCACGCTGGTGGGCAAGGGTGTCTGTTTTGATTCCGGCGGCCTCGACCTCAAGCCCTCGGCTGCGATGCTGACCATGAAGAAGGACATGGGCGGGGCCGCCTGTGTGCTGGCGGTGGCGGGCATGGCGATGGGCGCCAAACTCAATCTGCGTTTGCGCGTGCTGATACCCGCGGTGGAAAATTCGGTGTCGGGCAGGGCGATGCGGCCCGGCGATGTCTTTACCAGCCGCAAGGGCTTGACCGTGGAAATCGGCAATACCGACGCCGAAGGCCGCTTGGTTCTGGCTGACGCCCTGGCCGATGCCGATGCGCAGGAACCGGACTTGCTGATCGATGTCGCCACCCTGACCGGCGCCGCGCGCGTGGCGACCGGCATGGAGCTGCCGCCTTTTTTCACCGATGACGCCAAGCTGGCCGATGACCTGATGCGCGTTGGCGCGGCGGCGCAGGATCCGCTCTGGCGGCTGCCGCTTTGGCGCGGCTATGAAGACACGCTGACCAGCCGGGTGGCGGACCTCAACAACAATCCCAGCTACAATTTCGCCGGCGCCATTACCGCCGCGCTGTTTCTGGGCCGGTTTGTCGCCAAGACCAAAAGCTGGGCGCATCTGGATATTCCCGCCTGGATCGACCGCGCCAAACCGGGCCGTCCCATCGGCGGCGAAGCCAATGGCGCGCGCGCGATCTATGCGCTGCTGAGGGAGCGCTATGGCCGATAAGAGGGTTACCCCGGCACGGCCCGATCTGGCGGCGGCGTATTTGAAAGGCGCGGTGGATGCACCGCGCTTTGCCGATGGCGAAAAATTTTCGGTCGGCGTGGGCCGCGCCGCCCTGCGCGTGCGCCCGGCTGAGGATGCGGCGCAGGGCAGTGAACTTCTTTTCGGCGAAGCATTCACGGTTTATGATTGCGCCCATGGCTGGGCCTGGGGCCAGGCGGCCAATGATCTGTATGTCGGCTATCTGCGCCAGGACGCTTTGACCAAAGTCTTCACGGCAGATGCCCGCGTGACCGCCCTGATGGCGCCGGTCTTTTCGGCAGCCGATCTCAAGACGCCGGTGCGCGATCTGTTGCCGCTCAACGCCGCCGTGCCCGTCTTGGCGCGTCAGGGCGACTATGTGCAGATCGGTGATGGTAGATATTTGCATCACCGCCATCTGGAGCCATCGGCGCAGAAGGATTTGGTTGCCGTAGCCGAACGTTTTCTGGGTGCGCCCTATGTGTGGGGCGGCAAGACCGCGGCAGGCCTGGATTGTTCCGGCCTGATCCAGACGGCACTGCAGGCGGTGGGAAAGGCCGCGCCGCGCGACACCGACATGATGGAGAAGGCGCTGGGCGATGCCGTGTCTCTATCGGGCGTAAAGCGTGGTGATCTGGTGTTCTGGAAGGGCCATATGGGTGTGATGCTGGATGAGGCCCGGCTGTTGCATGCCAACGCTTTTCATATGGTCGTGGCGGTCGAGCCCTTGGCCGAAGCCATCACGCGTATCGAGAAGAGCGCCGGGCCGGTCACGTCCATCAAGCGGCTGTGAACATACGCGCTAATAGCCGCGATTGAGATCCACGACATTCAGGAACGGTGCGCCGCTTTGCGCGCGGGTCACGCAGTCCACCACAAAGGCGGACGCGTTACGCGGATCGGTGATGCCGGCGATATGCGGCGTCACCGTCACCTTGGGATGGCTCCACAGCACATTATCGGGCGGCAGGGGCTCGGTCTGAAAGACATCCAAGACGGCGCCCGCCAGATGATCGCTGTCCAGCGCCGCCAGCAGATCCTGTTCATTGCAATGGCCGCCGCGCCCGACATTCATCACCCAGGCGCCTTGCGGCAAACCGGCAAACAGCTTGGCGTTCAGGATGCCTTCGGTCTCCGGCGTCAGCGGCAGCATGCAGACCATGATATCGCATTGGGCAAGGAAGCTCGGCAGCTCCTGCGGGCCTGCGAAACTGGTCACGCCCGCAACAGTCTTTCGCGTGCGGCTCCAGCCGAAAACCTGGAAGTCGAACATCAACAGCCGCTCCGCTGTTACCGCGCCGATATCGCCCATGCCCAGAATGCCGATGCGCAACTCGCGGCTGGGCCGCGTCAACATGCGCTGGCGCCAGATATGTTCTTTCTGCGCGGCGTCAAAGGCGCGCTGATGGCGATGGATGATCAGGCAATGCATGGTGACGTATTGCGCCATCTCGCGCTGCAACGTTTCGTCCACGAAACGCACCACCGGCAGATGGCGGGGAAATTCTGGATCGCGCAGGAATCCGTCCACGCCCGCGCCCAGTGAAAAGATCGCCTTCAGGCGCGGCAGACCCTTGAGAAATCCGTGCGGTGGGCGGAAGCCGACGAAATAGTCGATCTGCTGTGGCGCATAGTGGTCTTTGCCGTGCAGAAAACTGTTGAAGGCCGCATGGCCGAACAGCGCCTTGCTCAGCGCATCCCATCCCGGCGGCAACAGAAACAGGACATTGGGCTTGCCCCCTGTCACGATCCGCTAGTGTCCTGACTCCACCGCGACACTAGTTGGCCTTGGGCGCCGCAGGTATGGGTGCGCCACCCTTGGGGGACGCAACCGCCGGAGCAGCAGCCGGTGCCGCAGCCTTGGGAGCAGGTGCGGGCATCGCAGCGGGCGCATCCGCGTTGGACCGCAGATAGGCGATCAGGTTGATGCGATCCTTCTCGCTGCGCAGGCCCGCGAAGCTCATCTTGGTGCCCGTGATATAGGCGCCCGGTGCCTTGATGAACTTGAACAGCTCGTCATAGGTCCAGTTGCCCCCCTTGCCCTTCATGGCGCCCGAATAGGCGAAGCCCGCAACCGAGGCACGGGGGCGTTCGACCACGGCAAACAGATTGGGACCGATCTTGTTGGGGCCGCCCTTGCTCAGGTCGTGGCACTGTTCGCACTTGGTGGAGACCGTCTTGCCGCCCGCGACATCGGCGCTCGCCAGTACCGTGCCCCAGTCGGGCATGGCTTCTTCGACAGGTGCGGTGGCGCCGCCGCTGCCGGCGGTTTCGGCCACGCCTTCCACGACATAGCCGGGCTTTGCGGGGGTTTCCGGCTCATAGATCTTTTCGGCCACCAGGCGGATAACGAAGATGAAGATCGCCGTGCCCAGGACCGCGCCGATGATTTTGTTCCACTCGAAAGAATCCATGGCACTCCCCGAAGCCGGGCCAAAGCCGGGCCAAAGCCGGGCAAAGCCCCCGGCGAAATACGGGGCGACATTACCCGCCGCTGCCCCCGCGTCATTGCGGCGAAGCGTCGCATAAATTTGAGGCCCCGTCGTGGGTTGGCGGAAAAATAGCACCCCGAAAGACCGGTCCTTGCAGGCCCATTCGCCAGCCCAGGACAAGAGGGACGAATACTGGCTTTAGCGGAAATCCCAGCCTACACACTGGCGGTCCAAGGAAGCTGCCCAAGATGAACCCCATTCTGCTCATTCCGGCGCGCATGGCCTCGACCCGGCTTCCCGGCAAGCCACTGGCCGATATTGGCGGGGTGCCCATGATCGTGCGGGTTTGGGCCCGCGCCGTGGCCGCCGGACTGGGACCGGTGGTGGTGGCGGCAGCCGAACCTTCGATCGTGGCGGCGGTGGAAAAGGCCGGCGGACGTGCGGTTTTGACCGACCCCGAAGTGGCTTCCGGCTCGGACCGTATCTGGGAAGCCCTGAAGCTGGCGGACCCTGCGGGCGCCCATGATGTGGTGGTGAACCTGCAGGGCGATCTGCCGGCGCTGGATCCCGACCAGTTGAAGATCGTGGTGGCATGCCTGGCCCAATCGGGCGCCGATATCGCCACCCTGGCGGCGCCCATCGACAATCAGGCCGACGAACACAATCCCGCGGTGGTCAAGGCGGTTGTGGCTTGGGATGCCGACGAAAGGCAGGGCCGGGCCCTGTATTTCACGCGGACGCGGGCGCCCGCCGGCGACGGCGTGCTCTACCATCATGTCGGTCTTTATGCCTATCGCCGCGAAGCCCTGGAAAGTTTTGTCGCTTTGCCGCCTTCGGCCCTGGAACAGCGCGAAAAGCTGGAGCAATTGCGGGCACTGGAAGCGGGCATGAGCATTGCGGTGGCGCGTGTGGACGCCCCGCCCTTGTCTGTCGATACTCAAGCCGATTTGGAAAAAGCCCGGATGCTCTTGTCGTGATGAAAGCTATTGAGCAAGCCAAACGTGTCGCCTTTCAGGGCGAGCCGGGCGCCTATGCCAATCTGGCGGCCCGCCAAGGGGTTCCGCATGCCACTGCGATTCCCAAACCCAGCTTTGAAGATGCCATCGAGGCGGCGAAGACCGGCGACACCGACCTGGTCATCATTCCGGTGGAGAATTCTCTGATCGGCCGCATCGCCGACATCCATCATCTGCTGCCCGATTCCGGGCTGCATATCGTGGGCGAGCATTTCCTGCCCATCCGCCATCAGTTGCTGGGATTGAAGGACGCCACGCTGGACGACATCAAAAGCGTCTACAGCCAGGCACCGGCGCTGGCCCAATGCCGCACGATTTTGCGGGAGCGCAAGCTGGCGGTCCACAACTGGTACGACACGGCGGGCGCGGCCAAGCATGTCGCTGAACTGGGCGATAGAAGCGCGGCGGCGATTGCCTCGAGCCTGGCGGCGGAATTCTACGGCCTGAAGATTCTCAAAGCCGATATCGAGGACGAACATCATAACGCCACGCGCTTCCTGATCATGTCGCGCGACGATGAGCGCGCGCCCAACCAGGGCAAGGTGGTGACCAGCCTGATCTTCCAGGTGAAGAATGTTCCCGCCGCGCTCTATAAGGCGCTGGGGGCGTTCGCGACCAATGGCGTCAACATCACCAAGCTGGAAAGCTATCAGCTGGGCGGTTCCTTCAACGCCAGCCGGTTCTATGCCGACATTCAGGGCCATCCCGAACAACCCAACGTCGCCCATGCACTGGAGGAGTTGGCATTCCACACCGCCAGCCACACGGTCATGGGTGTGTATCCGGCTCACCCATTCAGAGAAGACATGCCCTAGCGGGCGATGAAGATGGAATGTTTGCCATGAACCATTTCCCTGACAGCATAGTGAAGGTCACTGATATCAAGCCTTGTGGCGAGAACAAGGTATGCATCACCATGGAACTGTGGTGGATGTGCATCGCCTGGCCGAGGTGAGCAGCTCCCTGCTGCATGCCGCCGCCAAGGGCGTGTCAAACAAAAAGAAGAAGTAGCTAACCTAGCGCCCAGTCGCGGATCAGATAATGGGCGATGGCGATGGTGGCGGGGAGCTTCATGTCATCTTCGATTTTGTTTGCCAGCCGCGCCCGCACTTCGTCCTTGGTCAGCCAGCGCGCCGCTTCGATCTCGTGGCCATCGATCTTGAAATCGCGCGCCTGCGCCTCTGCGTAACAGCCCAACATCAGCGATGACGGAAACGGCCAGGGCTGGCTGGCGTGATAGCTGACCGCGCCGGCCTTGAGGCTGACTTCTTCCCACAGCTCGCGGCGTACTGCTTCCTCCATGCTTTCGCCTGGTTCGATAAAGCCGGCAAAGGCGGAATGGAGCAGGGCCGGAAAGCGCGGGCTGCGTCCGACCAGACACGCGTCCCCGAGAATCGGCAACATGATCACCACTGGATCGGTGCGGGGAAAATGTTCCGCGCCGCAGGCTGGACACAGGCGGCGATAGCCACCATCGGTAACATCGGTGGCATGGCCGCAATTGGGGCAGAAGCCATGACGCTTGTGCCAGTCCAGCAGGGCCTTGGCCTGTCCGGCGATGGCCGTGTCGCGCGCGGGCAGAACAAAGGCGCTGGCGCGCATGTCCTGGAATGCGCCCTCGCCCAGCGCAGGTTCGGTTTCGCCTGCCAGATCGACGGCGAACAAGGGTTGGATAAAATCCAGCCCCAGAAAGACACAGGTCCGCCCCCGCCACTCTTCGCGCCAGGGCAGCAAGGCGGCGCGGTCTTGGGAAACAAGCGGCCGGTTCTGCCAGAAGGGCAGAAACAGGCCCGCCACCGCCTGCGCTGCCAGCCAGGCGGCATCGCCGCGCCGGTCGCTGGCACGGTCCAGGGGGCTGCCGGAAAAGGGGATGGGCGCCATGCCCAACGACTCGCATTTTTCCGCCGGAAATCCTATATCCCCGCTCGGAAGTTCGCTTGGACGGTCAATCGCCGGCCGGCGATTGACCTCGACCAACCCGGTCAGGTCGGGAACGGTGAGCGCGAAAAACAAAAGTCCGACAGGGCTTTTGACGCGCGAACGCCGTAACGAGCCGACTCGCAATTCGCATCCCAAAAGCTTATATCCCCGTCCGGAAGTCGGTGCGGACGGGCCGCTCGCCAACCCGGTCAGGTCGGGAACGAAGCAGCCGTAACGAATCCGGCCCGGGTCGTGCCGGCTTCCACCTTACCCACAGCACATTCGCTGCCGCAGGCCGATTTTTGATGGTCGCTCCGGCTCGCGCCGACGCTCCGCCTTGCTATAGTCCGCCCATGGCCAAATCCACCCAGCCCTACCGCGTCCTGGCGCGCAAATACCGCCCCAGTGATTTTACCGGCCTGATCGGGCAGGAGGCGCTGGTGCGCACCCTGTCCAACGCCTTTGCGATCCGGCGCATCGCCCATGCCTTCATGCTGACGGGCGTGCGCGGGGTGGGCAAGACCACCACGGCGCGCATCATCGCCCGCGCGCTGAATTGCATTGGACCGGATGGCAAACGGACCGAACCGACCATCCAGCCTTGCGGTGTGTGCGAGCCCTGCACTTCGATTTCGGAATCGCGCAATGTCGATGTCCAGGAAATGGATGCCGCATCGCGCACCGGCATCGACGACATTCGCGAGATCATCGAAGGGGTGCGCTATGCGCCGGTGGCGGCGCGCTACAAGGTCTATATCATCGACGAAGTACACATGCTGTCCAAGCAGGCCTTCAACGGCCTGCTCAAGACCTTGGAAGAACCGCCGCCGCATGTGAAGTTCGTTTTCGCCACCACCGAGATCCGCAAGGTGCCGGTGACGGTCCTGTCGCGCTGCCAGCGCTTCGATCTGCGCCGCATCGACAGCGCCGAACTGGCCGCTTATCTGGCGACGCTCGCGCAAAAGGAAAAGGTGGCGATCGAGGAAGGCGCCTTGGCGTTGATCGCCCGCGCCGCCGAAGGCTCGGCCCGCGATTCGTTGTCTTTGCTCGATCAGGCCATCGCGCATGGTGAGGGCGAGATGATCACCGCCGACACGGTGCGCCAGATGCTGGGCCTGGCCGACCGCGGCCGGGTGCTGGATATTTTCGAAAAGCTGATGGGCGGGAAAATCGCCGAAGCCTTGAACGACCTGACCGGTCTGTATGACGCCGGCGCCGATCCACTGGCGGTGATGCAGGATCTTCTGGAAACCACGCATTTTCTGACCCGGGTGAAGGTCGCGCCCGCGGCGCAAGGCTTTTTCGACGGCGGTTCGGGCGAAGCCAAGCGTGCCGCCGAACTGGCCGCCAAGCTGTCGGTGGCCTCGCTCACCCGCGCCTGGCAGATTCTGCTCAAGGGCCTGTTCGAGGTGCGCGACGCCACGCGCCCGATTTCGGCCTGCGAGATGGCGCTGATCCGGCTGGCCTATGCTGCCGAACTGCCGCCCACTGACAAGCTGGTGAAGGATCTGCTGGAGGGCGGATCAATTCCCGCACCGCGTACAGCGCCCGCGCCCGGCGGGGCGCCGGGCTCGCGGGCGCCGGGGGGCTCCATGTCGGCAGCAACGCGACTGTCGCCACAGCCTGTTCCGGAAGGCGCTCCCACCGCCTCCTTCCGCACGCTGGAAGATATTGTTGCGATTTGCGAGCCGCGCTCGGAATTGCGCGTCAATCTGGAGCACAATGTCCATCTGGTGCATCTGGAAGCGGGCCGCATCGAGATCCGGCCCAATGCGCGCGCGCCGCGCACCCTGGCCAATGATTTGCAGCAGAAATTGCGCAGCGCCACCGGCGAACGCTGGACGGTTTCCATCGCCAGCCAGGGCGGCGCGCCGACCTTGGCGGAACAGAAACAGGCGGCCAAGACGGCGCGCTTCGAGGCCGTGGCGCAGGAGCCGATGGTGCGCGCCGTGTTGGACCGGTTTCCCGGCGCGGAAATCGTGGCGGTGCGCGATTCTGTTTCCGACGATATCGCGCCCGCGATGCCGGATACCGACACCTGATGGCGGCAATCGGTTCTGAGATTGAGCGCTTGATCCAGCTGCTCGCCAAATTGCCGGGGCTTGGGCCCCGTTCGGCGCGGCGCGCGGCGCTGGCGCTTTTGAAAAAGCGCGACACCTTGCTGGAGCCCCTGGCCGATGCCTTGCGCGAAGCCGCCGATGCCATTCTCACCTGCGAGGTTCGCGGCAATCTCGATACCCAAAGCCCCTGCGCCATCTGCAGCGACATGCGCCGCGATCCGCATATTCTGTGTGTGGTGGAGGATGTCGCCGATCTGTGGGCGCTGGAACGGGCCAGCGTATTCCGCGGCCGTTATCATGTGCTGGGCGGGGCGCTGTCGGCGCTGGACGGCATCACGCCGGAACGGCTGAACGTGACGCAGCTTCTGGAGCGCGTGAAGCATGGTGTGGATGAAGTGATCCTGGCGATGAACGCCACCGTCGAAGGCCAGACCACGGCGCATTACCTGATGGATATTCTGGGCGACATGAAAGTCACCCGCCTGGCGCATGGCGTGCCGGTGGGCGGCGAGCTGGATTATCTGGACGAAGGTACTTTGTCCGCCGCCTTCAAGGCGCGCCGCGCGCTTTAGGCGCTGCGCGCCGGAAGGAAATACGGCAGCACCACCGTAACGCCCATCAGCGCCAGAAAGACCGTCATGTTGTTGGCATAGGGCGCACCCTCCCAGGCGATTTCCAGTATGGGTGCCGATAGTGCCAAAAGCCCTATTGCGCAGGCGGTAAGCCCCACCGTCATCGCCAGTTCGCGCATGAAGCGGCGCTGCTCGATGCGCGCCATCACCGCGACAACAAAACGCGGATCGGAAGCAGGCGGCATATCGCTTGCCATCAGGGCGGTCAATTTTGTGTCATCCATTGCGTCATCCATCGCGTCATCCATTCTGGGCCCCCAACACAGCAACCAGCTTCTCGCGTCCCCGCGCAACGTGGGATTTTACCGTACCCAGCGGCAAGGCCAAGGCGTCCGCGGCCTCGGCATGGGTAAATTCGCACCCCAGGCACAGCAGCAAGGCGGCCCTTTGTTCCGGCGGCAGGGCCGCTGCGGCCTTGGCCAGATCCAGCCGCAAGCCAGGATCGGGCTGAAACATGGTCTCGCTGTCCGCCACAGCCCGGCCCTGGCGCGTCAGCCGCCGGATCCAGCTGCGTTTGCTTTCGCGATGTTTGCGCCAGGCAATCCCGAACAGCCAAGGGCGAAAGCCGCGGGCCGGATCGAAGCGCGCGATATGTTCCCAGGCGAAGACGAATGTCTCCTGGGCAATGTCGTCGGCATCGGCGGGATTGCCGATCAGCCGTCGCAGAAAGGCGCGCAGGGCCTGCTGGTGCATGTGGACCAGACGCCCGAAGGCGTCGGCCGAACCGGCCCGGGCTTGCGCCACCAGGGCCGGTTCGGCAGGAGCATCCGTCACTGGCCCCGTCCGTCTTTGTCATGCGGCGGCCAGCCCCGCGACATCAACAGCAAGGTGAGAAAATTACTGAAAGCCAGAGCGGCAAAGATGATCGTCGGAACGAACAGGCCGGAATGGTGGTGCCAGTGACTGCTATCGTCACGGTACCAGAAGGTCAGGACGCCAAAGGCGATGGCCAGGGCGGTAAAGACGATAGCGCGCTGCAGCCGGCCTTCGGGCGAATAGCGCCAGCCGCCGCCCCAGCCGCAATATCCATCCGTGCCGCCTTGCAGGCTTTTCATCAACTCGGGCGGCGGGTCCTTGCCCTGATCGGCATAGCTTTTGATGATGTCCAGGGCGCGGTTGGCGCGGGAATGGCGCGACCAACCCCAGGCCAGCACAATGACCATCCAGAACAGGGGGAAAATCAGCCACCAGAAGTGCGAAAAACCCCAATAAAAGTCGTGATCCATGGCCGGCCCTTTCTTTAGTCCTTTGACCCTTATTGGCCGCCCCGCCCGCGTCTGGATGCGGCTTAAGTGAGGTTCTTCACGCCTTCGGGCGGCGCCAATTCGACCTTTTCGATTTTCTCGGCCCGGCCGGTGATCTTGCCGGTCGAGATCAGGATATTCTTGATGTCGGCGTCGGCCTGGTTGAAATGGCTTTGCAGCTTCAGCACCCGGTCGGACAGCAGCCGCACATCGTTCAGCAGGATGCCCACTTCCTGGCGGATCAAATCGGCCTGCTCGCGCATGCGCGCATCCTTCATCACGGTGTGGATGGTGTTGATCGCCAGCATCAGAATGTTGGGCGACACCACGATCACATTGGCGCGATGCGCCTTCTGGATCACGTCGGAAAAGCCGTCATGCAACTCGGCATAGAGCGACTCCGACGGCACGAACATGATCGCCGGGGTCTGCACTTCGCCGGGTATCAGGTATTTTTCGGCAATGTCGGTGACATGCTTGGTCATGGTGGCGCGCACCTGCGCCAGCGCGAACTTCTTGTCCTCGTCGCTCACGGCGTTACGCAAGCCCTCAAACCCCTCGAGCGGGAATTTGGAATCGATCACCAGCAACGCCTTGTTGCCGGGAATGCGGATGACGCAGTCGGGCCGGTTGCGGTTGGAAAGCGTGAACTGGAAATCGTAAAGCGTGGACGGCAGGCCGTCGCGCACGATCTCCTCCATCTGCGCCTGGCCAAAGGCGCCACGCGCCTGCTTGTTGGACAGCACCTGCTGCAGGGACACGACCTGGCCCGACAGGGCCGAGATATTCTTCTGCGCCTCGTCGATCACGATCAGGCGCTCGCCGATGCCAGCGATGCTGGCAGCGGTCTTGGTGGCGCTGTCGGTCAGATTCTCACCCATGCGCTTTTCCAGCGCCTCCAGCCGTTCGCCCAGGGTCCGGGCCAGGGCCTCCTGCGCCGCCACCGTCTGGGTAAACTGGCCGCCGATTTCGCCCTGTTTGGCCAGCAAGGTATCCAACCGTGGGTCGAGCACAGCCGGTTCCGCCGCCGGTTTGTGCAAGGCGAAGGCCAGGAGAGCCGCGCCCAGAACCATGGCTGCGGCCAGCAAAATCAACGCCAATTCCATGAATCCCAGACCTAAAAAGAGGCCCTAAGGGCCTTTGCTTCTTGACCGAATCCGGGGCTGCGCCTATTTCCAGCCCATGACTGTCCGCCCCATTCTAACCGCCCCCGATCCGCGCCTCCAAGCTGTCTCTATGGATGTGGAGACGGTGGATGCGGAAATTCGCACCTTGGTCGACGATATGGCCGAGAGCATGTACGAGGCCGACGGCATCGGCCTTGCCGCCATCCAGATCGGCGTCGCCAAACGGGTGCTGATCATCGATCTAGACCAGAAAGAGGGCAAGAAGAATCCCCGCGCCTTCATCAATCCCAAGATCATCTGGGTCTCGGAAGACATGGCGGTGTTTGAGGAAGGCTGCCTGTCGGTGCCCGAAATCTGGGACGATGTCGAACGCCCAGCTCGCATCAAGTGCGAATATCTCGATCGGGATGGCAAAAAGCAAATTCTGGAGGCCGACGGCATGCTGGCCACCTGCCTGCAACATGAAATGGATCACCTGAACGGCGTGCTGTTCATCGATCATCTCTCGCGGCTGAAACGCTCCATGGCGATCAAAAAGCTCATCAAGGCCAAGAAGCTGAAAGCGGTGGGCTGACGTGACACTGCGGCTGGCCTTTCTCGGCACGCCCGACTTCGCGGTGCCGACGCTTGCCGAACTGATCGCCCGGGGTCATGACATTGCCGCCGTCTATTCCCAGCCACCGCGGCCCAAGGGGCGCGGCATGGCGCTGGAGCCGGGTCCGATCCACACATTCGCCGACAGCGCCGGCTTGCCGGTGAGGACGCCGCTGTCGCTGAAGAGCGAAGACGAGCAGGCGGCGTTCGCGGCGCTGGAGCTGGATGCCGCCATCGTGGTGGCCTATGGCCTGCTGCTGCCCAAACCCATTCTCGAAGCGCCCATGCTGGGTTGCTTCAACCTGCATGGCTCGCTCTTGCCGCGCTGGCGCGGTGCCGCCCCCATCCAGCGCGCGGTGATGGCGGGTGACGTCGAGACCGGCGTGATGGTGATGCGCATGGACGAGGGGCTGGATACCGGCCCCGTGCTGACGGCGGAACGTGTGGGGATCGGGCGCAAGACCAGCGGCGAGCTGACGAGCGAACTGTCGCGGCTGGGCGCTGACCTGATGGTGCGGACCTTGGGAGCGCTGGAACGCGGCGCTGTCGCACCACAGCCGCAACCCGTGGACGGCGTCACTTACGCCAAAAAGATTTTGAAAGAGGAAGCCCGCATCGATTGGCGACGCTCGGCGCATGACGTGGATTGCCATATTCGCGGCCTGTCGCCGTTCCCCGGCGCATTTACCGAGGCCAATGGCGAGCGGCTGAAGATTTTGTACGCCGAACCCGTCAGCGGCAGCGGCCGGCCCGGCGTGCTTCTCGACGACGCCCTGACGGTTGGCTGTGGTGACGGCGCACTCCGTCTGATCAAGGTTCAGCGCGCCGGAAAGTCCGTGATGACGGCAGCGGAGCTGCTCAAGGGCTTTGCCCTGCCGCGTGGCACGCAACTGGTCTGATGCCGCGCTATCGCCTCACCCTGGAATATGACGGCGCGCCCTTTGTCGGCTGGCAGCGCCAGGACAACGGCGCGTCGGTGCAGGGCGCGCTGGAAGACGCCATTGAAAAGCTTTCGGGCGAGCGCGTGACGGTGACCGGCGCGGGCCGCACCGATGCCGGCGTCCATGCCCTGGGCCAGGTGGCGCATTTCGATCTGGATAAGATCTTCGAGGCGGGAAAGGTGCGCGACGCCCTGAACCACTATCTGCGGCCCGATCCGGTGGTGGTGTTGGAATCGAGCGTTGCCGACGGCGAATTCCACGCCCGCTTTTCCGCCATGGCGCGGCATTACCTGTTTCGTATTTTGAACCGCCGCAGCCCACCGGCCCTGGAAGAAGGCCGGGTCTGGCATGTCAGCCCCCGGCTGGATGCGGAGGCGATGCACGCGGCGGCGCAGCTTTTGCTGGGCCAGCACGACTTCACCACTTTCCGCGCCGCCGAATGCCAGGCGCAGTCGCCGGTCAAGACCCTGGACCGGCTGGATGTGAGCCGGCGCGCCGATGAAATCCATATCGAGGCGTCGGCGCGATCTTTTCTGCATCATCAGATCCGCTCTTTTGCCGGAACGCTGAAGCTGGTGGGCGAGGGCAAATGGACACCGCGCGATGTCGCCGATGCATTGGCGGCCAAGGACCGCGCGCGCTGCGGCCCGGTCTCGCCGCCGGATGGGCTGTATTTGGTGAGAGTGGATTATTGAGGTCGGGTTACCGACACAGCGTGAACTACTTGCTGTATTCTGTTCACGCAGCTTCCAAGTAAGCAGGACGCCCTCTAGATTTAGTGACAACTAATCATTGGAAGCTCCGTCCCTCGTCGTCCCATAGAACCGGATGTCCTAGGTCCATTGGCTTCCCAAGCTCTAGCTTCCGAATCCACGGGTGGTAGAGTTTAACGGTTCTGAGGGGCTAGTGAAGATGGGCGGGGTTCACGAAGCGCTGCGCTATACCGGCAATATCTGTATTTCGGGTCTTACAGCATCCGGCAAAACGACACACTCCCATTTGCTCGCGGGAGAGTTCGGCTTAACCTATATTTCTGGTTCCCAGATACAGCTGAACTTCATGGGCATCTCTCCAATACAATCGCGGGAGTTCTGGATTACGCAAGATGCCAGGAACCTCTGGGACCGTGAACAATTCAATCGAATTGACTCTGAACTGCTGTGTCTCGAGCGCATGAGAAACGGCTGCATATTCGATACTAGCACTATGCCTTGGAGACACGAAAGAGAGGCGCTTTGCATATGGCTTGAATCATCACTCGAATCACGAGTCATGAAATCGCTAATTTCTCATCACGGCAATGGCAATCTTGATCCCCACCAGTATCCCGCTCTGATTTCTGAAAAGGATCGCATGACGACAACATTGTATGCGGAACTCTATGCTATCCACATCGGGCGCGATCTATCGCCTTTTGATCTCATTCTTGATATATCGGCTTTGGTACACGAGCCAACACTAGAAGCCGCGCTCTTTAGTATCGGAAGGGCGCACTCGGTAATTAGAGCCGCATCGGCATTCTATCTCACTGGCAAGGCGAGCTTCGAAGAGGAATACTCACGAGCAGTTAGAGTTTCCTCCGATATAGTGCGGCGAGACTCTGTACTTGAGGCACGCGCTCGCCTCGTGGCGAAAGGCCGCTAACATGGACCCTATTGCAATTGCAAATCTTGTCTCGTCGACGATTACGGCTCTCACAGCGATTTTTATCGCATTCATTGCGCTTCAACAAACTGCAAGGCCCGAAATCGATGTGCGAATGAAAAGCGACCTTATTTTTCCGCCAGCTACAGAATGCATTTTCGCCTTCGAGGTCATCAACGTTGGACACTGGTATGCTGCGCCTGCTGCGACCAATATAAATATCTGGCCAAACTTTGACCCATCATTTGTACTTAAGGAATGCAGGTTCGGTTCTATTCAAGAGAAAATAAATACTCATGTGCGATCGGGAAAGGGCGGCCTCACTTTTGTCCGGGCGGAAGGAATGAAGCTCAGCCATCGAAGCGATTCCGAGGAATTTCACGTCGTCGGAAGGACCCCGGATAAACCAGGAAATTACACCATCGTAGTGGCGGCAATTTCAGAAAATGGCGCATCTTGTCGCCGAAGCTTTGAAATTGAAGTTAGTTTCCGTCCTAGCTGAATAAATATCAGGGCCAGGGAAATATGGTGACAGGGGCGATACTTCGATCCGGCCAGCAGTGAAGCAAATGTTTCTCCTGTCACCGTGAATCGCGCCCGCTGCGGTCCGGTCTCGCCGCCGGATGGGCTGTATTTGGTGAGAGTGGATTACTAGAACAAGAAAAATTCTTGTCATTCCCGCGTAAGCGGGAATCCAACTTGTCTCGAGCGAGGAATTTAAAGTTGGATGCCCGTTCATACGCTGTCGCTATGAACTCGCGGGCATGACAATTGGGAGGGACTGTTAAAGATCGACCAACGTAACAGCACCCGGATCGATCGGTTCGCCCAGGAAAATCTCGCCCAGATGGGCAAAGCGGCCCGGCGCGTCGGTCGCCAGGAATTTTGGCGGCTGCGCAGGGCCGTCGTGCAGCAGCGATTTTTCCCGCAGGATTTTTTCCACCGCAGCGGCGGTGGTTTCGGCGCTGTCGATCAATGTTACGTCCGCGCCCGCGACCTTGGCGATTGTTGCTTTCAGCACCGGAAAATGGGTGCAGCCCAGCACCAGCCCGCGCGGCCTGGGCATGGTGGCCAGCAGGGGCTCCAGATAGCGGCGCGCCACCAGTTCGGTGATCGGGCCGTCCCGCAAACCTTCTTCCGCCAGCGCCACGAATAACGGGCAGGCTTGCTGCACCACCGGCATCTGCGGCGACAGCGCCTGAATGGCGCGGACATAAGCGCCGCCCCTCACCGTGCCTTCGGTGGCAATCACCGCGATGGGGCCTTCAGGCACGGCCGCCACGGCTGCTGCGGCGCCTGGCTCGATCACGCCCACCACGGGCAATGGCGCCAAGCTCTGCGATAACGTCGGCAAGGCTGCGGCGCTGGCGGTGTTGCAGGCCACCACCAAAAGCTTGATGTCATGGGCCATCAGTGCCGCGCTGGCCTGCACGGCATAACGCGTCACCGTGTCGGCGCTCTTGGTGCCATAGGGCAGGCGCGCAGTATCGCCCAGATAAATGAAGGATTCGTTCGGCAACCTGGCTTTCAGCGCGCGCATGACGGTCAACCCGCCCATGCCGGAATCGAAAATGCCGATAGCCTTCAAAGTGGGGGTTTCGCGAAATAGGCTGACAGCAGCGCCGTATAGATTTCGGTGAGGGCCGCGATCTCCGTTACCGGCACGCATTCATCGGCCTTGTGCATGGTGGCGCCGGCCAGGCCCAGTTCCACCACCGGGCAGACATCCTTGATGAAGCGCGCGTCCGAAGTGCCGCCGCTGGTGGAAAAGAAAGGTGACTGGCCGGTAACGCTGGCCACCGTGTCGCTGACCAGCTGGGTGAACTTGCCCGGTGCGGTCAGGAAGGAGACGCCGCTGGTCTGGGCGCTGACCTCGATCTCGCAGCCGGATTGCTCGGCGATCTGGGCGGCACGGTCCTTGACCCAGTTGGTCAGACTGTCCGGCGTGTGTTTGTCGTTGAATCGGATATTGAAGGCAGCCCGGGCCTCGGCGGGGATGACGTTGGTGGCGTCATTGCCCACATCCACGCTGGTAAAGGCCAGGGTGGATGGATCGAAATGCTCGTTGCCCTTGTCCAGCTTGTGCGTCGCCAATTGGGTGATCAGTTCGGCCAAGGCCGGAATGGGGTTCTTGGCCTTTTGTGGATAGCCGACATGGCCCTGTACGCCCTTGACCACGAGCTTGAAATTGATGGACCCGCGCCGCCCGATCTTCAGCGTGTCGCCGGCATGGCCCACCGATGTGGGTTCACCCACAATGCAATGGTCGATCTTTTCGCCGCGCGCCGTTAGCCATTCCAGCACTTTGACGGTGCCGTTGACCGCGACACCTTCCTCATCGCCGGTGATCAAAAGACTGATCGAACCTTTCGGCTTGCCGGTATTGGCCACCGCCACGACAAAGGCTGCGATGGCGGACTTCATGTCGGCGGCGCCCCGGCCATACAGCATGCCGTCCTTTACCTGGGCGGCGAAGGGATCGGTCGTCCAGCCTTCGCCCACCGGCACCACATCGGTGTGGCCGGCAAAGCAGAAATGCGGCGCGCCATCGCCCAGCCGGGCGTAAAGATTGTCCACCTCGCCAAAGGGCAGGCGGTGGGTGGTGAAACCCAGGGTCTTCAACACCGCTTCCAGCAAGCCCAGCGCGCCGGCATCCTTCGGCGTCACCGAGGGGTGGCGGATCAGGGCCTGGGCCAGCTCCAAGGCGTCGATCGTCACTTTTTTATCGGAAGTGGGCATCAATCCCGCAGCAATTCATTGATCGAGGTCTTGGCGCGGGTCTTCTCGTCCACCCGCTTGACGATCACGGCACAGTAAAGGTTGGGGCCTTTGCTCGAAGGCAGCGAGCCCGATACCACCACCGAATAAGGCGGCACCTTGCCCAGATGCACTTCGCCCGTGGCACGGACCACGATCTTGGTGGAGGCCGAAAGATATACGCCCATGCTGAGCACGCTGCCTTCGCCCACGATCACGCCTTCGGCCACTTCGGCGCGGGCGCCGATGAAGCAATTGTCCTCGATGATGGTGGGGGCGGCCTGCAGCGGCTCCAATACCCCGCCCAGTCCGGCGCCGCCGGAGATGTGGCAATGCGCGCCGACTTGGGCGCAGGAACCTACCGTGGCCCAAGTATCGATCATGGTGCCTTCGCCCACCCGCGCCCCGACATTGACAAAGGAGGGGAGCAGCACCGCGCCTTTGGCGATGAAAGCCGAGCGGCGCACGATGGCGCCCGGCACGGCCCGAAAGCCCGCGGCGCGGAACTTGGCCTCGTCCCAGCCCAGGAATTTGGAATCCACCTTGTCCCACCACACCGCTTCGCCCGGCGCGCCGGAAATCAGCTTCATGTCATTGAGCCGGAAGGAGAGCAGCACGGCCTTCTTCAGCCATTCATGGACTTTCCACTGGCCGTCGATCTTTTCGGCGACACGCAAGGCGCCACTGTCCAGCCCGTCTAGCGCGGCTTCCACCGCGTCGCGTTCCGCGCCCTTGGATGTCACGCCCAGGGAATCGCGCTTCTCCCAGGCAGTGTTGATGGCGGCACTCAAGTCACTCATGGTCAGATCCTGATACTGTGCAGAAACTGCGTAAGATCGTCCGTCTGGTGGCCGATGTCGCCCGGGGCGACGTCCATCACCGGGCCGTGCTTGCCCCAAGCTGAATCGCTTTTCAACCATACCGTGGTCATGCCCAGCGCGCGGGCCGGGGCCAGGTTGCCGGGAATATCGTCGAACATGGCGGCTTGCTTGCAGGTCAGCCCCGCGGCCGCCACCACGCTTTGGTAAGCTCCCATCTGCGGCTTGGGCTGAAACGCCATGGTGCGGATGTCCCACACCGCATCGAACAGATGGGCCATGCCAAGCCGGCCCAGAATGCGCGCGGCATGATCGCGGCAGCCATTGGTGAAAACGAAACGCCGTCCCGGTAGGTTCTCCAGTGCCGCCGTCAGGCTCGTGTCCGGCGACAGGTCCGACAGATCGATGTCATGCACATAGTGCAGATAATCGTCCGGCGCCGCGCCATGCTCGCGCATCAGCCCGTTCAGAGTTGTGCCATATTGGCGATAAAGAACCTTTTGCCTTGCATAGGCCGCCGCGCGAGGCAGCTTGAGAAACGCCATCACATAGTCGGTCATGCGGGCTTCGATCTGGGCGAAGATACCGTTGTCAGCGCGATAAAGAGTGTTGTCCAGGTCGAAAATCCAGCTTTTCACATGACGGAAATCGGGCGGGGACTCCGCCCCGGGACCGTCATCTGCCGCGATATTTACACTCTCCATGGGCGCAGAACATGGCTTGGGCGGGCCACTGGCGCAAGCACCGTTAACGAATGTCCACCATGCCTATTTAGCCGCTGTTAAAGCGGCTGCGTCAGAATGGCGTCCGGGCGGCAGGGGTAGAAGCAGGGAAGCATGGGCGACAGATCACCGACCAACGGGCTTGTGGCCAAGCCCAGCCTGAACCCGCGCGATGCGCTGGGCATCCTGGACATCCGCACCGAAACACAGGGCGGGTCTTCGGAACTGGCGGGCCGCACCGACGCCGGCGCCGACGTGCTGCACTATCTTGCCACCCATGGTGCGGCCGCCACCCGGGCGGCGGTTGCAGCCAATGTGGCAGCGGCGGCCAAGACCAATCGTTATCTGGCGGATGACGAAGACGACGATGTGCGCGCCGAACTCGCCCACAAGATCGCGCGCCTGATGCCCGGCTTGTCGGAGCGCGAAAGCGCCCACATCGTCGCGCTGACGATCGAAACCCTGGAATGCCTGGCGCGCGACGCCACCGTGCGCGTGCGCGCCATCGTGGCAGAAGAGATAAAATATCTGAACTGCATCCCACACGAACTCGCGCTGCAGCTGGCGCGCGATCTGGAGACGGTGGTGGCGGCGCCGATCTTGCAATATTCGCCATTGCTATCCGACGCCGACCTGATCGAGATCATCGCCTGCGGCCAGGTCCAGGAGGTTCTCACCGTCATCGCCAGCCGAAAGCCGGTCAGCGAACCGGTCAGCGAAAAGCTGGTGCAGTCGCTGAATGTTCCAGCGGTTGCCGCGCTCCTGGTCAATCCCGACGCCAAGATTCGCAAGCAGACGATGGACCTGATCATCGAGCGCGTCGAAGAGGTCAGCGCCTGGCAGCTGCCGTTGGCGCTGCGCGCCGATTTGTCGGCGCGCGCCATTCGCCGCATCGGCAGTCTGGTGGGTGCTTCCATCCTGGAACGGTTGGCGGCGCGCAACGATCTGTCCGACGCCACACGCATCTACCTGAACCGCGAACTACGGACGCGGCTGGCGGAAACGCCCATGGAGCAGGTTGGCTCCTCCGCCGCCGACGCTGTCGCGGCGGCGAAAAAGGAAGGGCGTCTCGACGCGGAATTTGTGGAAAGTGCGGCGCAGGCCGGCCAACGCGAAGTGGTGGTGCATGCGCTGGCGCAGCTGGTCAATGTCAGCGAGCAGACGGTAAAGAAGATCATGACGGCTGGCAGCGCCAAGCCGTTGATCGCGCTGGTCTGGCACGCGCATCTGTCGATGCGGGTTGCCTTCAAGATTCAGACATTCATCATGAAGCTGCCGACGCGCGATGTCCTGCCCGCACGCGGTGGTGTCGGCTTCCCGCTGAGCAAGGAAGAGATGCGCTGGCATCTCGACAATTTCAATATCACTGCATGACCCGCCCCCGCGTGCGCGGTAGCGCACAGGCGGGGGAGGTGGCGTAGCTGGTCCTCGGACCAGCGAAGCCGGAGGGGGCTATCAAGGGCTTGGCGTGAGCCCCGCAGGGCCGATATGGGCGACATAACCGCTTAAGCCTTTGGTGGGTGTCGCCGCGAAGCCGGATTCGGTAAGCGCGCGCGTGGCGCAATTCTGCGCGCCGCGAATCTCAAAGGCGACCGGCGTCGTGCAGAATTTCTGAGCACCGCCGGCCAGCGTGCTGCCGTTCTTTTTCTGCGCCAGCAGGAAGACCGTGTCGGTGTGCAGAGGCGCGGTGACGGCCCTGGCGCAGGACGCCGGCTGTACCGTCCACCAGCCGCGCGATACCGCGATCTTGGCCGATAAGGGCCCAGCCTCGATCTGGCCCAAGGCCACCAGGAGGGCATCTTTTGTATCGTTGCAGACGGTATAGCCCGCGGGCGCGATTTTCCCGCGCGCGTCGCGCTCCAGGACTTTGAACAATTCGGCATTGCCGGCGTTGGCATCCAACTGCATGCGCTTGCGAAAATCGATCAACGCGGCACCCGTGGCCTTGTCGGGTTTGCCGTCGATGCGGCCGATTGTGTAGCCGATATCGTGGAGCAGGCGTTTGACCCCCGCGAGCTGCGCATCGCTCAAGCTCATCGCGGGCTGTTCGTCGAAATTCATCGTCCAGTTGGCTGTGCCGCGATTGCCAAGTGAGGCGAAGGGAAGCGCAAATGTATCCTCGGCGGTGCAAGTGGGTTGGGTGACTGCCTGCTTGATCGCGAAATCGGCGTCCTTGACGCAAACGGGATAGGCGCCGCCCCAGGCGCGCGACGGGCCGGAATGGGCGATCGAAGTCCGCGCATGGACAAGATAGGTCTGTGCCGTCAGCGCTTCCTTGCGCGCGACTTCGCATTCGCCGGGCGCGACGCGGGTCCAGCCCAGCGTATCGCTGCCGGGCGGACGGATCGCCGAAGTCGCGGCATAGAGAATATAGCTGGTGCGGTTGCACAGGGTGAGCGCAGCCTGAGCCGGTACGGACGCAAGGCTCCATGCCAGCAATGCCAGCAGCAGCACACCTCTCATCCGGCGGTGATCAGCGTGCCCGCGCCATGCTCGGTGAAAAGTTCGAGCAGCAGCACATGGGGAATGCGCCCATCCAGGATGACGGCGGCATGCACGCCCCCTTCCACCGCATCGATCGCGGTCTGGATCTTGGGAATCATGCCGCCGGATATGGTGCCGTCGGCGATCAGGCTGCGGGCCTCGCGCACGCTCAGGCGCGGGATCAGCTTTTTGTCCTGGTCCAGCACGCCTTCCACATCGGTCAACAGGACCAGGCGTTCGGCCTTGAGCGCGCAGGCGACCGCGCCCGCCACCGTATCGGCATTGATGTTGAAGGTTTCGCCCTTGCGGCCCGCCCCGATGGGGGCGATCACGGGAATGGACTCCGATTTCATGATGGAGTGGAGCACTTCGGGATTGACCGTATCGGGTTCGCCGACAAAGCCCAAATCCACGGCCACCTTCTCGCCGGTTTTGGGATCGGTCTGGGTCATCGCCACCTTGCGGGCGATCACCAGATTGCCGTCCTTGCCGGACAGACCCACGGCGCGGCCGCCCGCGGCGTTGATGCCGGTCACGATCTGTTTGTTGATGGAGCCGGTCAGCACCATCTCCACCACTTCCACCGCCGCTTCGTCGGTGACGCGCAGCCCGTCGATGAAGGTGGAGTTGATATTCAGCTTCTTGAGCATGGCGCCGATCTGGGGGCCGCCGCCATGCACCACCACGGGATCGATGCCGGTCTGCTTCATCAACACGATGTCTTGCGCGAAATCATGCGCGCTGGTGCTGGTCATGGCGTTGCCGCCATACTTCACCACGATGGTTTTCTGATCGTATTTGAGAATATAGGGCAGCGCCTCGACCAGCACGCGCCCTGTCTGGCGCCAGCGCGCCAGGGTGCGCAGGTTCCGGTCTTCGGTCTCGTCGGCGGATCCAGCCATGGCAGTGCCCGTAGTAAAAGCGGCGCCTTATAGCGTGGCATGGCGATTGATCCAAGGACAGGCTTTTCCCGCCTGCGTGCCGGACAGACGAGGTTTAAGCCAAAGCCGCCAGGTCGGCCCGCAGTTCGGCAATGCCATCGCCTTTGAGGGCAGAGGTTAACCGCACCTGTGCCAGCGCCGCGGTGTGTTTTGTGGTTTCGCCCCTGGCCGCTTCCAGCGCCCGGGGCTGCGCCTTGGCAGGCACTTCGTCGGCCTTGGTCAGCACCAGGCCATAGGAAACCGCGGCCCGGTCGAGCAGCTCCATCACTTGGCGGTCGCTGTCCATCACCCCGCGCCGGCCATCGATCAGAAGCGCCACGCGGCGCAGCTTGGCGCGCCGCCGCAGATAGGCGAAAATCATCTCCTGCCATTGATCGGATTCGGACTTCGATCTTTTGGCAAAGCCGTAGCCGGGCAAATCCACCAGCATCAGCCGGTCGGCCAGGTTGAAGAAATTGATCTGGCGGGTGGCGCCGGGCGTCTGGGACACGCGCGCCAAGGCTTTGCGCCCGGTTAGCGCGTTGACCAGGCTGGACTTGCCGGCATTGGAGCGGCCGACAAAGGCGATCTCGTTGAGTTTTTCCGGCGGCAGATTTTCCGCCGAGGTCGCCCCCCAGATGAAATCGCAAGGCCCCGCGAACAGTATGCGCGCGGCTTCGATGTCGTCGGAGGTGATCTCAGTCATTCGCCGCTTTGGGTTTTTTCGGCTTGATATTGTCGAACAGCGAGATCTCAACGCCCTCGCGACTCATGATGAACCATTGTTGCGCCACCGACAGAAGATTGTTCCAGGCGTAATAGATCACCAGTCCGGCCGGGAAGGTTGCGAACATGAAGGTGAAGATCAGCGGCATGAAGGTGAACATCTTGGCTTGGACGGGATCGGGCGGCGGCGGATTCAACTTGGTCTGCACCCATTGGGTGATGCCATAGATGATCGGCCAGACACCGATCGACACGTAGCTCATGAAAGACGGCAAGATGGCAGTGGGGTTGTAGGGGATCAGCCCGAACAGGTTGAGCAGGGATGTGGGATCAGGCGCCGACAGGTCATGAATCCAGCCATAGAAAGGCGCGTGCCGCATCTCGATGGTGACGGACAGAACCTTGAAAAGCGAGAAGAAAACCGGAATGGTCAAAAGGATGGGTAGGCAGCCGGAAACCGGATTGGCCTTTTCGCGCTTGTACAGTTCCATCATGGCCAGCTGCAGCTTCTGAGGATCGTCGCTGTGCAGCTTCTTCAGTTCCTCCATCTGGGGCTGAAGCTTCTTCATCTTGCTCATGGCGCGGAAGGACGCATTGGCCAACGGAAAGAACACGATCTTGACGATCACCGTCAGCGCCAGGATGGCGAGACCGAAATTGCCCAGGAATTTGTTGAGGACATCGAGCAGCCAGAAGAAGGGGCGGGTCAGGAACCAGAACCAGCCCCAATCCACCGCCTGGTCGAAATGGGTGATGTTCTGGCTGTCTTGATAGGCTTTGAGAATGTCCACCACCTTGGCGCCGGCGAATAAGCGGTGGGTCACGCTGGCGGTGGCGCCCGATGCGATCTTGCGCGCGTCCAGGCGGTAATTGGCCTGGTAGGCATCGGCGCCGGCGGGGGTCTTGGCGCCCAGATAGGCGCCGTTGAAATTCTCACCCTGGGGCGGAACGATGGCCGCCATCCAATATTTGTCGGTGATGCCGACCCAGCCGCCGGTGGAGGAGAAGGTCTTGGGCGGGGTGCCGGGATCCTTGAAATCGTTGTATTTGGCATCCACCTCGCTGCCATTGGCGACACCGACAAAACCTTCATGCAGTGACCAGGTGGTGACGGTCTTGGGAATCGATTGGCGTTCAACCGTGCCATAGGGAAACAGGTTCACCGCCGCATCGCCCTTATTGGCCACGCTGTCGGTGACCGTGAACATGTACTTGTCGTCGATGGCGATGACGCGGGTGAAGACCAGGCCATGGCCATTGTCCCATGTCAGCGTTACCGGATGGCCGGGCGACAGGGTGGCGCCATTGGTCTGACGCCATTCGCTGTTGTCGTCGGGCATGGCGGTGGCGCCGATCCAGCCGAAGGCGGCGGAATAAGGATAGTCTGTGCTTTTGGGCGCCAGCAGCACGATCTCGGCGCTCTTGGGGTCCACCGTATCGTGGTAGGTCCTCAGCCGCAGATCATCCAGCCGCGCGCCCTTGAGCAGGATGGAGCCATCCACCATCGGCGTGTCGATGACGACGCGCGCACCGCCCACCTTCAGCGCCGCCTCGCGGGTCATGTGGCTGGTGCCGTCGGCGATGCCCGGAAGCACCGGCGCGGCCATGGGCTTGGTCTTTTCCTGATGCGACAGCGTGGCCTGACGCGCTTGCTCGGCCTTCATCGACGGGGTGGCGACGAAATACTGCCACAGGAACAGCACCGCTGCCGCGAGCGCGATGGCGAATAGGACGTTCTTGTTGTTGTTCATGGATACCTTTGGGGGTGCCGCTTGGAGCGGGGAACAGGATCGAGGCCCGACGAACCGCCGAGCCAGGTGATGGGATGGCAGCGCGCCACGCGCCGCGCAGTGAGCCACAGGCCCTTGACGGGACCATGCTGGTCCAGCGCCTCCAGCGCATAGACCGAACAGCTGGGGGTAAAGCGGCAGGCCGTGGGCATCAGCGGCGACAGCAACAGGCGATAGACACGGATCGGCGCGGACAAAAGCGCGATGACGAATTGGCGCATGACTTCAAACGTCTCCCGCTTTTGCGTCCAGCTTGCGGTGCGCCGTTTTCAAGGCCGTGGTGATGTCGGACAGAAGGGCCGGGAAAGGGCGCGCCACGGTGGTGCCGCGCGCGACCAGAACATAGTCATGGCCGCTGCGTCCCAAAAGGGGCAGCAGTTGCGACGCTGCGGCACGCAGGCGGCGCTTGGCCCGGTTGCGCACGACCGCATTGCCGATCTTCTTGCTGGCGGTGAAGCCCACGCGCAGGGTATCGGGCCCGGTTTCGGCCTCAGGGGTTGGGCAGGTCTCCAGGGTGATAGCGCCTTCGACCCGCCGGATGCCGCGGGCGGCCCGCAAGAAATCGGCGCGTTTTTTCAGGCGATTCACAGCAACTTTGTTCATTGGTCGCGCGATCTCATCACGCTCCCCAGGGCTGGCGCCCGGCGGGTTCAGGCCGAGAGCTTCTTGCGGCCGCTGGCACGGCGGCGGTTCACCACCCTGCGTCCACCGGCGGTCGCCATGCGCGAACGAAAGCCATGGCGGCGCTTACGCACGAGTTTGCTCGGCTGATAGGTGCGCTTCATGGTCTTAAGGCTCCGAAAAGGCCCGCTAAGGGCCGCAAAAGAGCGGGGTTTTTAGGCGGGACCGCCTGACCTGTCAACGACCGGCTTTGCCCTTTGGGCCGGGGGACCGCGCCGGCGCCGGCTGGGGTCCTGCCCGGGCAAAGAAAAAGCCCGACGGCCGGGCCGGGGAGGGGGACCGTCGGGCAAGGAAGCAGGCCTTTACCTATGGGGAAAATAGACACTGCAGTGAAATGTTACTACGCACGGCGGGCCGTGTCTATGACAATTGTAGGCGTCTAGCGGCAGCGTATGCCGCCGCGATAGCGGGTGAGGGGCTTAATCCCCTATGACCACGCCCGGCTAGCGGCAGCGTAGGGTTGGTAGCGGCAGCGTATGCCGCCGCGATAGCGGATGGCCGCCTTCAATCCCCTATGACTACGCCATCTCGCCGGGGGTCGGCCCCGCCGATATAGCCGCCTTTGACCCTTTTAATGCCGTGCAGGCCGCTGGCTTCGCCCCCCGCCACCACAACGGAGTGGCCCATCGCGGTCAGTTGCGGGACCAGGGCGTCATTCTCGGGCGACTTTTCCAGCCTTGTCTGTCCGTTGAGATTGAGCTGGCGCGGCAGCGCGATGGCCTGGGCCGGGGTCAGGCCGCCATCCAGCATCGCGATCAGGCTCTGGGTGACATAGTCGATGATCGCCGGCCCGCCCGGCGATCCCACCGACAGAAGGAACTTGCCGTCCTTGTCCAGCACGATGGTGGGTGACATGGCCGAGAGGGGCCGCTTGCCCGCCGCCGGTGCATTGGCCACCGGTTGGCCGTCAAGCACGGGGTCGAGCGAAAAATCCGTCAGCGTGTTATTGAGGAAAAATCCTTTCACCATCACTTGGGCGCCGAACACCGATTCCACCGATGTGGTCATGGAGATGACCTCGCCGCTTTTGTCGACGATGGTCATGTGGCTGGTGCCATGCAGCACCGGCGAGCGCTGCGGCGCATAGGCGGCATGTTTCTGCGGCGGGTCGCCGGCCAGCGCGGTACCCATGTCCTTGGCGGGATCGATCAGCGCGGCGCGGCCGGCGATATAATCCTTGTCCAGCAGGCCCGCGATGGGAACCTGAACAAAGGCGGTGTCGCCGACATATTTGGCGCGGTCGGCATAGGCCAGCCTGCTTGCCTGGGTGAAGAGATGGGCCTCGCTGAGTGAGCCCGGCTGAAGCTGCGATGACGGAAAACGCTGCAGCATTCCCAATATCTGCACAATGGCGATGCCGCCGGAACTGGGCGGGCCCATCGAGCATAGATGCCAGACGCGATATTCGCCGCACACGGGCTCACGTTCCTGCGCCTTGAAATCCGCCAGATCCGCCAACGTCATGCCGCCCTGGTTGAGCGGCGCATGCTGCGCCTTGTCGACGATCGCCTGCGCGATCTCGCCGGTATAGAAGGCCTTGGCGCCGCCCGTAGCGATCCTGCGTAGCGCCTGCGCATATTCCGGATTCTTGTAAGTTTCGCCTTCGGCCAGCGGCGTGCCGTCGGCGTGATAAAAATGCGTCTTGATGTCGGGCATGCTCGCGCCGCGGGAGAAATTCCTGATCGTGCGCGCCAGTTTGGGGCCGACGGGAAAACCTTCATCGGCCAATTTGATCGCGGGCTGGAAAAGCTTGGCCCAAGGCAGTTTGCCGTATTTGCCATGCGCCATTTCCAGCATGCCGACGACACCGGGAATGCCAACCGACAAGCCGCCGGGAATGGCTTCGGACTTGGCGCGCGCCTTGCCGGCGGCATTCAGGAACATGTCGGGGCGCGCCGAGGCCGGCGCCACTTCGCGGCCGTCGAAGCTGGTGGTCTGCTTGGTCTTGGGATTGTAGACCAGCATGAAGGCGCCGCCGCCGATGCCCGAGGATTCCGGTTCCACCAGGCCCAGCACCATCTGTACCGCGATGGCCGCGTCCACCGCACTGCCGCCGGCGCGCAGCATCTCAAGACCGGCCTGTGCCGCCAGCGGGTTGGCGGCCGCGATCATGTCATGCTTGGCGAAAGGCTGGATATATCCGGCGGTGACTTCGGCGCTGGAGGCAAGTGGCAGAGACGCCGCCAGCAGGGCAACAAAGGCAAGGCGCAGGGTTCGCATCTTCATTCTCCGCGAAAACTGGCCGCATCGTAGGCTGAGCCCACCACAGAGCAACAAAAAACCCCACCTTTTCAGGCAGGGCTTTGCTGCAAAAAAGTAATGCCGGCGATCAGCGCACGAAAACGCGCACTTCGCTGGTGGTGGCCGAGGGATCGGTGGTCGACGCCACATTCAAGCGTGTTGGGGGCACGCCCATGTCCGTCATGGAGCGCATCACGTCTTCGGCATGGCGGCGGGCCGTGCTCTGCGCGATCTGCACCGATGCAGCGGTGCCGCGGGTGGGGGAAACCGCCACCACCTGGAAATTGGCGCCGGGCCGGTTCTGCAGCGCCTGGTTCAGGGCGGCATACAGGATCTGCTGATAGTCCACATTGGGATGGTCGAACCTCACCACCACCAGCGGGGCGCCGGCACTGGCGGTCTGCAAGCTTGCACCGCTCAAGGCGGCAGTGACGCCGCCGCCAAAGAAATCGCCGCTCTTGATCGCGGCGGCCAGGGTGGTGAGGTTGGCGCGTTCATTGGCGAGATAGGCGGTCTGGCGCTGAATGGCGTCGGAGGCTTCTTTCAGCAGGCGGTCGATCATCACAATGGTCTGGCTGGTCTGGTCTTCCAGCAGCCGCAGCTGGCGGTGATCTTCGTCCACCGCGCCCGAGACATTGTAGGTGGAGCCGATCTGCTCCAACGCATAATGGGCGGTTGAGCTGTCATTGGTGACATCGGTGCCCAGCGCATTCAGCGCGTTCACATTGGCTGACAAGGCGTCAAGCTGGCCCTGGGCGGTGTTCCATTCGGCCACCAGTTCGGGATTGCCGCGGGTGGTGCCCACCTGCAGGCGGGTGGTGATATGGGCCTTGGCCTCCTGGTAGGCGCCCGCGGCGCCGGCGCCCAGGTTGCGCAATTCGCTCAGGCGGGCGGAATTGGCCGACAGCTTCTGCTGCAGGCCCGCGACTTGGGCGCGCAGGGACTGGATGGTCTTGTTGACGCCGGTTCCGGTGTCGGGGCCGGCATCGATGGTGACCGGGCTGATGGTGGCGACCAGGGCCGAACCGGAACTGGCTGGCAGCGACATGGGTGCTGATGCGGTCGGCGGCGCTCCGGCGTCGCCCGCCGTGGGGGCTGCCGCGGCCATGTCGGCGCTCTCGTCCCCGCCAAACATGCTGTCAATATCAGAGCAGGCGGCCAAGCCGAGGCCGGCTGTCAACGCGAAAGCCAGAAACAGGCTCCTTTTGAGCCCGTGCTTTGCTGGAATTCCCCTCATCATGCTCTCCGCTGCCCCGGCGTCCAATGCGGCCCCCACCGGCCGCTGAAAAGTCTGGCGCCCAAACCCACTTCGCCCGCCGCAGGTGGTCCGGCCGGACTGCGCTCCAAGTCTTAACCAGCACGGCGGGAGGGGACAAGGGATCACCATGCCGCCGGGGGCGGAAATCTGCACGTTTGCACCGGGACTTGTGGTTTTTTGGGGGGTGCGGCGCCCGTGTCCCAGTCCGGCACGGGTTGTTCTTGCCTTTGGGGAGGGTCCCCAATAGGTTCGCGCCCTCAAAACGCACCCGTAGCTCAGCTGGATAGAGCACCAGACTACGAATCTGGGGGCCGGGAGTTCGAATCTCTCCGGGTGCGCCA
>JANYAR010000095.1 GCA_025361185.1 Alphaproteobacteria bacterium
CGGATGCTTCTTCGCCCAGCACGTTCCAGGGTTCCAACGCATGGCGCAGTTCGAGGTGCATGCCGCGCGCCGTGATGGCCCCGATGAGGGGGAAACGGAATTCGAAATGGGGCGCGAACCAGGCCGGGTCAAAGGGATAGCCGGATTCGCGCAGAACGTCTTCAAAATCGAGCCGGATGAAGTGCGGGAGCATGAAACGGTCATGCAGTTCGGTACCCCAGGGGATGAGTTCGCGCTTATAAGGCTCGCGCCAGAATTTGGAAATCAGCGCCCGAACCAGAAGCTGTTGCGACAGACTCATCTGCGCGTGCGGCGGCATTTCAAAGGCGCGCAGTTCCACCAGACCGAGCCGCGAGGAGGCGGATTCCGCCGGGTAGAGCTTGTCTATGCAGATTTCTGTGCGGTGCGTGTTGCCGGTGAGATCGGTGAGCAGGTTCCGAAAGATGCGATCCACGAGCCAGGGGGCGATGTTGGGCTTGTCCTGGCTGGATTCATCGGTATCGGGCACCTGCTGGAAGGCGATTTGCAGTTCGTAGAGCGAATCGTGCCGGGCTTCATCAATGCGGGGGTGCTGGCTGGTGGGGCCGATGAAGAGGCCGGAGAAAAGGTACGAAAGCGACGGATGATTCTGCCAGAAACCGACCAGGCTGCGGAGCAGATCGGGACGTCGCAGGAAGGCACTGTTTTCGGGCGTGGCGGCACCGATGACGAAATGATTGCCGCCGCCGGTGCCGGTGTGGCGGCCATCGAGCAGGAATTTTTCCGCGGAAAGACGGCACGCTGCGGCCTCTTCATAGAGCGCCTTGGTGATGTCCACCTGTTCGCGCCAGTTCTTGGCGGGATGGATATTGACTTCGATGACGCCGGGATCGGGCGTCACTTTGATGACGTTGATGCGCGGATCGAAGGGCGGTGGATAACCCTCGACATGCAGCGCCACGCCCAATTCTTCGGCGGAGTCTTCCACCGCGGCGAGCAGGGCGAAGTAGTCGTTGGCCGAGGGCACCGGCGGCATGAACACGCACAACCGGCCGTCGCGCGGCTCGACGGTCAGGGCGGTACGCACGGCCGGTTCGGCGATGCTGGGCTGCGGGACGATGGTTTTGCCGGCCGGCTTGAAACTTTCCGGACGGACCTCGCCGGCGAGGTTGCCGCCCCGATAGCTCTGTCCGATTTTGTCGGTCTGCTGCAACGGTGGAAGCGGGGCGAAGGGATCGGGCGGCGACACGAAGGTCCGCGCTTCCGGCGGCACATGCGGCAGCGAGTTCAGCGGCAGACGAAAACCGATTGCCGAGTCGCCCGGCAGCAGGAAGAGCTGGCCGGAGCGCGTCTTCCAAAGCTCGCTGATCCAGCGCGTGACGCTCTTTTCCACCGGCAAGACATAGCCCACCGCCTGGGTCAGGCCGCGCTCGAACACCCGCGCCAGCCGGGCGCGCAATTCGGGATCTTCCAGCTTGGAATCGCGCGTATTCACATTCACCGCCAGCGCGCGTTCCTGCGCCAGATGGTGCCAGAAATCCTCGAAGGCGGGGATGGCATAGGCGGTATCAAGGCCCAGACGTTTCGCCACCGCTTCGGTCAGCGCCTTGGCATCATCCTGGGTCGGCTTGTAGTTCACCTTCTCCGGCGCGATGCGCTCGGCGTTTTTCCACATCGGCACGCCGTCGGTGCGCCAATACAGACCGAAAGCCCAGCGCGGCAGGCTTTCGCCCGGATACCATTTGCCCTGGCCGTAATGCAGCATCCCGCCCGGCGCGAAACGGTCGCGCAGACGGCGGATCAGCGTATCGGCCAGCGCTCGCTTGGTGGGACCGACCGCGGCGGTGTGCCATTCCGCGCCGGAACGGTCGTCAATGGAAACGAAGGTCGGCTCGCCGCCCATGGTCAGGCGCACATCGTGATTGGAGAGAACCTGCTCCACCGCATCACCCAGCTTTTCGATTTCGGCCCATTGCTCATCGCTATAGGGCTTGGTGACACGCGGTGGTTCCTTGACCCGCGTCACCGACATGTCGAAGTCGAACAGAACCTCGGCCGGTTCGACCGCGCCCGAGATCGGAGCGGCCTGTGTCGGATTGGCGGCGCAGGCCAGCGGAATATGACCCTCGCCGGCAAACAGGCCCGAAGTGGGGTCCAACCCCACCCAGCCCGCGCCGGGCAGATAGACTTCGCACCAGGCATGCAGATCGGTGAAATCCTCCTTAGGCCCCGAAGGCCCGTCGAGCGATTTCACATCGGGCTTTAACTGAACCAGATAGCCGCTGGCGAAGCGCGCCGCCAAACCCAGATGGCGCAGCAACTGGACCAGCAGCCAGGCGGTATCGCGGCAGGAGCCTGATGCTTTGCAAAGCGTATCTTCCGGCGTCTGGATGCCGGGCTCCATGCGGATCAGATAGCTGATGTCGCGCGAAAGCTGCGCGTTGAGATCGAAGATGAAATTGGTGGTCTGCTTCTTGTCGCGCGAAATGCCGGCGAGATAACGCGCGAAGGCAGGGCCGGTGTCGCGGGTCGCGAGATAGGGCTCCAGCTCGGCTTTCAGTTCGGCGGAATAGGCGAAGGGAAAATTATCCGCGTCCGGCTCCAGAAAGAAGTCGAAGGGATTGATCACATCCATTTCGACCGTCAGGTCGACGCTGACGGTGAAGTGGTCGGTCTTCTCGGGAAACACCACCCGCGCCAGCCAGTTCGACTGTGGATCCTGTTGCCAGTTGAGGAATTGTTCCTCCGGCTCGATCTTCAGCGAATAGGCCACCACCTTGGCGCGGGTGTGCGGCGCGGGGCGCAGGCGTATCGTCTGCGCGCCCAGCGTGATGGGCCGGTCATACCGGTAGCGGGTGACGTGGCGGAGGGCGGCCTGGATGCTCATCGCAAGTCCTTTGGAAAAGAACTATGCCGCATGTGCGAAAGCGCGGCTACCAGCCGTCACGCCGCAGCCGGGCTATTCCGCCACCCACGCGCTGTTCCGCTTTAAGCCATTGAAAAAAAAGTGATTTATGCCCAGAGCGGCAAGCCGGCACCTTCAGGCAGTCGCTTCTTCAATTGCTGCACGGCGGTGAAAAATGCCTGGCCCCTCGGGGTTTGCGTCCATGCACGATGTCTATTTGCGCGAATTAACCAGGATTTTGGCGATCGCTCGTGCGCCGGACTGTTTCAAAATAGAACATGCTATCTTGATACTGGCGATCGCATGCCCCGCGACACACCTCGAATGAAGGACAGCGCGATGAGGGTTGGACTATTGACGGCGGGCTTTCTGTTGACGTCGGCGATCATGTCCAATGCGGCGATCGTGAATATGTCGCCTCCGCCACCGCCCAAATCGCAGACCCAGGGCCCGCCTCTGCCCCCAGTTCCAGTTTCGGCCCCAGCGCCGGCTCCTGCCGCAGCCAAGACGCCGGCTCCCGCTATAGTCAAAGCGCCGGCCCCAACTCCCGCTCCGGTCGCAACCAAGGCACCGGCTCCGGCCATAGCCAAAGCTCCGGCCCCAACTCCGGCTCCGGTCGCAACCAAAGCTCCGGCCCCAACTCCCGCTCCGGTCGCAGCCAAGGCGGCGGCTCTCGCCGTAGCCAAAGCTCCGGCCCCAACTCCGGCTCCGGTTGCAGCCAAGGCGCCGGCTCGGGCCATCGCCAAAGCTCCGGTCCCGACCCCGGCTCCGGTTTTAGCAAAGGCCCAGCCGAAGGTGATGTGCCCATCCGATTGCCCGAAAGGCCGAGTGGTCCGACGCAATGCCCGGGCGGATCCGGCGCCGCACCGCATGGCGCACCGTGTGTTTCGCCGCTATGCCGACAACGGCTATTACAATTATGGCGCCGCCGCGCCGGTGACCCGGCACGAATGGCACGGACAATGGCGAGTGGTGCCCAACGATGCCACCATACCGGGCCCGATGGCCTATGGTCCGCCACCGCCCACTGGCTATGAGCCGGAAGGCATGCAGGTGGATGATCGCGGCTGGACAGGCGGTGTCGGCACCGCGTCCGATGGTGGTGGTGGCGGTGGTTTTGTCGACGGCTATGGCCAGGCGCATTTCGCCAATGGCGGCAGCATCGAAAACGGCCCGACCTATAACAGCACCAATCAAAGCTTCCAGTTCAATCCCAGCCAGGCAGGCCCTTTCCAGCCGCGGCTTATGGGCGGCTTCGCGCCATCCAGTTCAGGTTCGAGATAGACGAAGACACCGGCTTTCTTCCCGTGAGGCCGATCAGCGAAAGGTCCGGTGGACCTTTCGCCGGCCGAACGCGCGAAGCGCCTAACGCGGGGGAAGATGTCGCAGCGAGGTGTTTGCGTCTTCGCAAACCCGAGCTGCGACAGATGGGGGCAGGATTACTTCAGGAAATCTCTTTGGCCGCGTATCGGGGATGATGCGCCACGATCGCGAACGGAATCGAGGCCACATAAATCAACAGGCCCACCGTCATGGTCGCCCAGGGCCAGGCTATCAATAGCGCCGTCAATCCCGCGAAGCAGGCTGCCGCCAGGATGCGATGCTGGCGTTGCAGCTTCATGTATTTGATCGACGGTGTGGGCAATCGGCTGACCATCAAGCCCGAGGTGATGGCGATCACAACGCCCGTGATCCAGGGTTCGCGCACCGAAGGATCATTCCACTGGAAGGAAACCAGCAACGGCAGCAGCATCATGCAGGCAGCGGCCGGCGTCGGCAGGCCGGTGAAATAGGGATTGCCCTTGGTGGCGCCTTCATCGCGCACGCTTTCGACATTGAATCGGGCAAGCCGGATAGCGGCGCAGGCGCAGAAGATCAGGGCGGCGATCCAGCCGGCATTGCCCATATTCTTCAAGCTCCACATGTACATGATGATGCCCGGCGCAACGCCAAAACTGACCAGATCGGCCAGACTGTCCAGTTGCGCGCCAAAGCGGCTGTCGGCTCCAAGCCAGCGAGCGGCCCGGCCGTCCAGCATGTCCAGGATCATGGCGCCGATCACAAAGGTGACGGCCGTGGGCCATTGGTCATCCAAGCCGAAGCGAATGGCGGTAACGCCGCAGCACAGCGCCAGCAGGGTGAGGATCGAAGGTACAAGCTTGCCGACGCTGAGGTCTTCCAGCCGTTCCAGCCGCGCCGCAACAATCTGGCGGGCGCGTTTGCGGCGGGACATGCGATCAGGCGGCTGCAAAAGGATTGCCTCTTATAAAAAGCGGGCCAACACGGTTTCCCCCGCCCGGGTCGTCATTCCCGGCACCGCAAGGACTTCCGTGCCCGGCGGCAGATAAACGTCTACCCGGCTGCCGAAGCGGATAATGCCAAATCTATTGCCCCGGCGCACCCCCTCCCCCTGGGCCAGATCGCAGACAATACGGCGCGCGACCAGCCCGGCGATCTGAACCACCGCCAGATCGCGGCTATCGCCGCTTTCGCCGTCGGGACGCAGGCGGACGGACATGCGCTCATTGTCGATGCTGGCCTTGTCGAAGCTGGCATTGAAAAACTTGCCGGGACGGTAGGACAAGGTGACGACATTGCCCGACACCGGATTTCGGTTCACATGCACGTTGAACACGTTCATGAAGATGGACAGGCGCGGCCGGGGCGTATTTCCCATCCCCAATTCCGCGGGTGGCGCGGCATTCACCACGGGAAGCAATTTGCCATCGGCGGGGCAGATGATCAGCCCCACGTCCTGGGGCGTCTTGCGCTCGGGATCCCGGAAGAAGGCGACACACCAGAGGGTAACCGGCAGCAGCAGCCAGCCCAACCATGCGGCGAGCAGAAAGGCCAGCAGATTGATCGCCGCGAAGATTGCAATAAACGGATAGCCTTCGCGGTGAATCTTCAAATTCTGCTCCCAAAGCAAAAAGGGCAGCCGCGAGCGACTACCCCTATCACGCCTTGTATCAGGCGGTACGGTTGCCCGAGAAGGGAAATGAGCCAAAAGAGCCGGCCTTGACGCTGCCGGACAGTTTGTCGCCATCCACCGTGCCGGAGAAATCCAAGGTCAATGGCATAGGGTTGGTGATCTTGGCCGACCAGCTGACCGCGTTTCCGTCAACCTTGCCATTCTCCAATGGCCCGGAGCCTTGCTGTGCTGTCTGGGTGCCGGACAGGCTGTTGCCGTTGGTGGCGATGTCCAAACTGGCCTTTTGCGCGCCCAGGGGCGAATTGATGACGATTTCCCATTTTCCGTCCACGGCCATGCTGTTCTCCCGGCTTGCAAGGCGGGCATCTAAGGACGCCATGGACGCGTGCGCAAGGGGGCTGTACAGGTCTCAGCCATGTCGAGAAAAAGCATCATTCTGCCGAAGATTTCCAAGGGGGGGCGGCGCGCCCGCAGCGGCTCGCCCTGGATATTTTCCAACGAGATTCGCATGGACGAAGCCGCCAAGGCGATAGTGCCGGGCGCGGTGGTCAATGTGCGGGGCGAAGACGGGCGCGCGTTCGGCACGGGCTATTTCAACAGCAAAAGCCTGATCGCGGTGCGGCTCCTGGCCGAGGATTGCGATGCCGCGATCGACGCGGATTTTTTTGCGGCCCGCCTTGGGCGCGCCCTGGCGTTGCGCGACAGGATTTATGACAAGCCTTTTTATCGGTTGTGCCACGCCGAAGGCGACGGTTTGCCCGGACTGGTGATTGACCGCTTCGGCGACACGCTGACGGTCCAGACCGGCACCGCGGGCATGGAACGGCAGATCGATCCTGTCATCGCGGCGCTGGAAAAAATTCTGGGGCCCAAGACCATCATCTTGCGCAACGACGCGCCCACCCGCGCGCTGGAGGGTCTGAGCCCTTATGTGAAGACGCTGAAAGGGGACTCCCACCGCATCACGGTGGAGGAGAATGGCGCGCGCTACGGCGCCGATCTGGCCGAAGGGCAGAAGACCGGCTGGTACTATGACCAGCGCGACAACCGCGCCTTCATCGCGCATCTCGCGAAGGGCAAAACCGTCTTGGATGCCTATTGCTATACCGGCGGCTTCGGCATTCTGGCGGCGAAGGCGGGCGCCAAGGAAGTCGTGTGCCTGGATTCCTCGGCGCCTGCCCTTGCCATCGCCGAAGAAAGTGCGCGCGCCAACGGCGTGACCATCAAGGCCGTTAAGGCCGATGTCTTCGAGGAATTGGAACGGCTGAAGGCGGCCGGCGAAACATTCGATATCGTGTTGGCCGATCCGCCGCCCTTTGTGAAATCCAGGAAGGATCTGGAGCCTGGGGCAAAGGCCTATCGCAAATTGGCGCGCCTGGCGGCCGATGTCACCGCGCCCGGCGGCGTTCTGATGGTGGCGTCCTGCTCCCACAATATCCCGCAGGAACGCTTTGCGCAGGAATGCGCCCAAGGCCTCTTGCGCGCCGGGCGTCGTGCCGCGCTGATCCGGCAAGCCGGCGCCGGGCCCGATCATCCGGTGCATCCGCTGCTGCCGGAGTCGGCCTATTTGAAGGCGTTGTTTTACGCGCTGGATTAAATACTGACCTGCGTTCCCAGCTCCACCACGCGCCCCGGCGGCAGATGATAGAAGCGTGCGGGCGATAGCGCATTGGATGCCAGCCACATATAGATCGCCACCCGCCAGCTTTTCATGCTGGGCTTTTCGCCCGGCACCAGGGTCTCTCGCCCCAGGAAATAGGTGGTGGCATCGGGCTCCAGCGCCAGACCCTGGCTGCGGGCCAGGGCCAGGGCTTCGGGAATATCAGGCGTCTCGAAAAAGCCGTAGGAGATCCGTACCGCGAAAAAGCCCTTGCCCAGTTTGTCCACGGTGACGCGCTTGGCTTTGGAAACAATAGGCGTGTCGGCCACGGTCACGGTGCAGATGATCACCCGCTCATGCAGGACCTTATAGTGCTTCAAGCTGTGCAACAGCGGGTTGGGTGCCACGTCCAGGCGCGGTGACAGAAACACGGCGGTGCCGGCGATACGCTGGCTGAACTTGTCGGCGCGTTCCAGGAAAAGATCCAGGGTCAGCGCATTGTCGCGCATGGCCTCCAGATGCACCCGCCGTCCCATCCGCCAGGTGTCCATCACCACAAACGTGGCGCCGGCCACCGCCAAAGGCAGCCAGCCGCCCTGCACGATCTTCAGGGCATTGGAGCTCATGAAGGCGACGTCGATCAGGCCCAGCGTACCGAACACGGCGATCACGGTGGATGTCCGCCAGTTCCAGCGATAACGCGCCACCACCGCCACCAGGGCCGTGGAAATCACCATCACGCCCGTTACCGCGATGCCGTAGGCCGCGGCCAGCGCATCGGAGCTTTTGAAGATCAACACGATCAACACCACGCCTGCCGCCAGCATGGCGTTGCTCTTGGGTACATAGATCTGGCCCCTTTCCGCGGCGCTGGTGTGGCGTATTTCCATGCGCGGCAACTGGCCCAGCTGCACCGCCTGACGGGTGATGGAAAAGACGCCCGAGATCACCGCCTGCGACGCGATGATGGTGGCGATGGTCGCCAACACCACCATGGGATAGTGCAGCCAGCCCGGCACCATGGCATAGAACAGGAAGGGCGCTGCGGCGGGGTTGGACAGCAGAAGCGCGCCCTGGCCGAAATAATTCAGCACCAGCGCCGGGAAGGCTATGTAGAGCCAGGCCCAGCGAATCGCGCGCGCGCCGAAATGGCCCATGTCGGCATACAGCGCCTCGCAGCCGGTGACCGCCAGCACCACCGAGCCCAGCGCCACAAAGGCGGTCCAGGGCTCATTTGCGAACAGCGCAATGGCATAGCGCGGATCGGCGGCGAAAAGTATTTGCGGCTGCTTGACGATTTCCAACGCCCCCAGCACCGCCAGTACGATGAACCACAGCACCATCACTGGCCCAAACACTTTTCCGATCTTGTCGGTACCGCGGCTCTGCACCAAAAACAGCGCCACCAGGATCACCAAGGTCAGCGGCACGATCCAGGTTTTGAAAGTGTCCGAGGCACCCAAGCCTTCCATGGCCGACAAGACCGAGATGGCGGGTGTCAGCATGCCGTCGCCGTAAAACAGCGCCAGGCCCAACAGCGCCGCCACGCCGATCGCGGTCTTGGCGGGGCGCGATACCGGTGCGCGATGCGCCAGTGCGGCCAGTGCCATCACCCCGCCTTCGCCATTGTTGTCAGCGCGCATGATGAAGCCGACATATTTAAGCGTCACCACAATCACCAGTGCCCAGAAGATCAAGGACAGCGCGCCATAGACGGCCGCCTGGCTTGCGGCATGCCCGCCCACGGCAAGGGCGGATTCGCGCATCGCATAAAGCGGGCTGGTGCCGATGTCGCCGAACACAACGCCCAGCGCGCCAAGGGTGAGCGCCAGGTCGCGTTTAAGGGAACGCCCGAGGGGCGCCTTGATATCTTGTTTCATGTTGGGAAAATGCCTCGCCGATAAAGCTAGCAGGCCGGGCGGTGAGTAGTCGCCGTCAGGTCTCTCATGTTTTCCGTGCGGTGCACGGACTCAGATTGCGATCTGAGTGCCCAATTCTACCACCCGGTTGGGCGGCAGGTGATAGAACAGGGCGGGTGATAATGCCGCACCCGCCATGGCGCGATAGAGCCGGTTTCTGAAGCTGCCAAGCTCGGAGCGTTCCGCCTGTATCAAAGTCTCCCGTCCGATGAAGAAAGTCGCGGTGTCCACGTCCAGCGCCAGGCCGAAGCGGCGCGCGTCGCGCAACGCCTGCGGTACGTCCGGCGTTTCAAAGAAGCCGTGATGCACCCGAACGGTGTAAAAACCCTTGCCCAGCTTTTCCACTTCAAGCCGCTGCGCCGGCGCCACCAGGGGCGTATCGTCCACCACCACATTGGCGATAACCACGCGCTCATGCAGCACCTTGTTGTGCTTGAGATTGTGCAAGAGCGCGCCCGGCACCACGTCGGTGCGCGATGACAGGAAAACGCCCAAGCCTGCCACCCGGGTGGTGCTCTTGTCGGCGCGTTCCAGGAACAGCGACAGCGGCAGGGATTCCGAGCGGACTTTTTCCAGATGGACGCGGCGGCCGCGGCGCCAGGTGTCCATCATCACGAAAACGCAGGCCGCAATGAACAAAGGCAGCCAGCCGCCTTCCGGAATTTTCAGGCTGTTGGAGATAAAGAACAGCAGATCGCTGATCCCCATCGCGCCAAAAAGGCCGATGACCAGAAGGGGCGCCCAGCGCCACTGCTTGCCCGCCACGATTCCGGCATTGAAGGTATCGATCACCATGACGCCGGTCACCGCTATGCCATAGGCGGCGGTGAGCGCATTGGAGCTCTTGAAGATCAGCACGATCAGGACCACGCCGATGCCGAGCGCCAGATTCATCCGCGGCACGAAAATCTGGCCATAGTCGGTGGCGCTGGTGTGGCGGATTTCCATGCGCGGCAGCTGGCCCAGCTGCACGGCCTGCTGGGTCATGGAGAAGACGCCGGTAATCACCGCCTGCGAGGCAATAATGGCGGCCAGGGCCGCGAGCGCCACCACCGGCATATGCGCCCAATGCGGTATGACGGAGAAGAATGCGATATTGGCCTGTTCGGGATTGCGCAGCAGGGCCGCGCCCTGGCCGAAATAATTCAGCATCAGGGCGGGAAGGGCGACGAACAGCCAGGCGAACTGAATGGGACGGCGGCCGAAATGGCCCATATCGGCATACAGCGCCTCGCAGCCCGTGACCGCCAGAACCACCGCGCCCAAAGAAACAAACGCCACCCAGGGCGCGTGCAGGAACATCAACAGCGCGTACCAGGGATTGACAGCCGCCAGGATGCCCGGCGTTTTGACCAGCGATACGGCGCCAAAGCCGGCAAGCACCGCAAACCACAACAGCATCACCGGCCCGAACAGGCGTCCAAGCTTGTGGGTGCCGCGGCTTTGGATCAGGAACAGGCTCACCAGGATCACCAGCGCCAGCGGCACCACCAGGGGCGCAAAGCTATTGCTCTCCACCGTCAGTCCTTCGACCGCGGACAGCACCGTGATCGCCGGCGTCAGCATGCCGTCGCCGAAGAACAGCGCCAGACCGACAATGGCTCCGATGCCGATCGTGGCCTTGATTCTGCGCGTCATGCCGGGAGAACGATGCGCCAGCGCCGCAAGCGCCAGGGTGCCGCCTTCGCCATTGTTGTCGGCGCGCATGATGATGAGGACATATTTGACGGTCACCACCAGGATCAGCGCCCAGAAGATCATCGAGAGCGAGCCCATCACGGCGATGTGATTGGGCAAGCCGCCTTCGGTGGCCAGCACCGTGGCGCGCAGGGCGTAAAGCGGTGAGGTGCCGATGTCGCCGAACACCACGCCCATGGCGCCCAGCATCAGGCCGAACATGTCGCGGCGGTCATTGGCAGGCGATCTGGAATGCTCGCCATCGCCATGATGTTCGGGCGCCCCCGCCAGCGGATCGCTGGAATGGCTTTCCACCAACGGCTCCGGTGTCAGTCCCGTATCAGGCTGATGGGCGATCACGGATAGGTGCGGTTTTGCATCGAAAAAACGCGGCCCTTGTATTCTAGTTGAGGCGTCCTGATTGCGCAGGTCCCCGACAGGCCGGAGCGCGGGACCATATGCCTTGACCCGCCACGCTCCCAGCGGGACGAGGCAGAATAGCGCAGGAATAACTCTAAGTCCCTATCGAAACGCGTTTATTTCGCTGGCCAGGGCGGTCGCGCCCATGTGCTGGCCCGGCCCTCCGTCTGCCACCAGGTCGGGGTGGTCCGCGTTGTTGTCGTCATTGCGGTCCGGCATGCGGCCGGCCGGTTCGATGAAGCCCTGGACCGGATAAAGCTTGCCGCCCCACCCCCCGGTCTTGAGGTTATAGACGCGCACCACCGACCAATCATTGTCGCCGCTGACGTCTTCGATCGGATTGTTGATATAGATCGAGCCGTCATCCAGCCAATTGGCATGGTCCACCCGTATCTCGCGCGCACTCATCACCTGGCGCACCACCGCCACATGACCGCGGGTTGCGCCGGCATAATTGTTCAGCACCATCACCGCGCCGGCTTGCGGAAGCGTGCCGCGCGGATATTTTCCGGCGGCCTTGTCCCACCAGGTATAGGCGTCGCCGTAAATCTTGATCGCGGAATGTTCGCGCGCATAGGGCACGCATTGCAGCGGCTTGTGGCCGTCATTTTCCACACGCGCCTGACCGCGCTCGCGCGGCATCTCGCTGTAATCCATCACAGCGCTGGCGCAGCCTTGAAGGCCAAGCGCCAACAGCGCCGCCGCTACCAATTTTCCGAATGCCCGCATCGTCACTTGCCCATGATCCGCGGCCAAACTAGTGGGCGTGGCTCAAGGCAGGGCTAGGCGGATACTTCGGATTTTAGGAATTAAAAGGCGCGGGAGATTTTTAAGGCGGTGTTTACTATGGAGTTTGCTGCCGTTGCGCCTCGCCCGTGCTCGGCGCGCTCGCTGCTCATTTTGGTCCACCGGACCAAAATGTCGGAATCGGCTTCGCCGCTTCCGACCGCAGCTCTCACTCGCCGGGCGTAATTTGCTGGCGCACGGCGCGTGGCGCGATCGCGCCCATGGTGCCGATGGATACCAGGCCGGACACAGCAAAGAAGAAGAACAGCGCGCTCCAGTTGGATTCGGCGAAGGCGAATACCGGCAGCACCACGCCCACCACCAGTTCCGGCACGCCGCGCCAGCCGCCCTTTTGGATCTCGCCCACCCGGGTGGTGCGGTTGAAATCCATGCGGCTGGAGAAGAAGGCGTCGAAGGTGGCGCGGGTGTTTGCCAGGATGAGGCCGGAAGGAAACACCACCGCCAGCAGCAGGGAAGGCACCAGCTTGGACTCGCGCTGGCGGCCCAGCATGCGCTGCCCGAGATAGAGATAGCCAATGGAGGAAACGATGCCCAGCGCGGTCACCATAAGCCCCAGCCATTCGACGCCGGGATAATAGACCACGCCCATGCCCATCAACGTCAGCGAAACCGCGGCGCTGGCGAAAGCCAACATATAAAAAGTGAACTGGCACATCTGCAGCGTCATCGCCGCCTTCTTCCATACCGGCATGGCGCTGGACCAGATCACGGGCAAAAGCTTGCGCGCCACCTGGGCATGGCCTTTTGTCCAACGGGCTTGCTGTGCTCTCCACGCCGCAGCGGTCTGGGGCAGTTCGCCGGGCACAACTAGGTCGGAAACCATCGCACCGCGCCAGCCCTGCATCATGCAGCGCATGGAGAGGTCCAGATCTTCGGTCAATGTGTCACCGGTCCAGCCGCCACCCTGTTCGATGGCGGTGCGGTTCCACACGCCTGCACTGCCGTTGAACGACAGCGGCAGTCCGGCGCGGAAACGCGCTTCCTGTTCCACTGAGAAATGGGCATCCAGCAGCAGGCCCTGCACCCTGGTCAGCCAGTTGGCGGCGCGATTGGCATGGCCCCAGCGCGTCTGCACAAAGGCAAGCCCGCTGTCGGCCAGCAGCACCGGCACGGTCCGGCGCAGGAAATCGGGTGGCGGTACGAAATCGGCATCCAGCACCGCCACGAACGGCGCATCGGCATGGTTGAGACCAAAAGCCAGGTTGCCGGCCTTGAAACCCTTGCGGTCGCCGCGCCGCAGAATCTGGAAATTCACCTCATCGGGCACCACGGCACGCACGCTTGCCGCCAAGGCTTCATGCGCATCGCTGCCGCCGTCATCCAGCAGTTGAATGACGAGGCGGTCGAGCGGCCAGTTCATGCGTGCCGCGCTGGCGGCGACGCGCACGGCTAGCGGACCTTCATTGCAGACCGGCAGCTGCACCAGCACATGCGGCAAGTCTGCTTCATCCATTTCAGCAAGCTTGAGCTGCGGGCGTTTGCGGAAGACGCGCACCCAAGCCAGCGCCGCGAGCTGTACGGAAAGCGTGCAGACGCAAACCAGGACGATGCAGAGGGCAAACTGAAGGAATTGAGAAACACCGTGCATGGCGATCGTTCAGGCCCCCACAAGGCTGTTTTTCTTAACCGGCGAACCGGCCGTTCTGGCCCGAACTGGACCTCCGCCCGGCATTTAGGCTCCGGTTGGGGCGAACTTCTCCTGCCCAGCGGTCTTTAGCAAGAGGGTGCAGTGCAAAATGACCGCCCGTCGCCCGGGGAAGCCCCATGATTTCAAGGTCCTGCGGGGCACCCCCAGGGCATCAAAATGGCCCATAAACCGCACCGGGAACTGGAATTTGGGTACGACCGTTCTCATATTAAGATCGGGGGGCTGTGATAAGATCACAGCGCCGTGAGGGGCACGGACAGGAGCTTACGATGATTAGACTTAACCCTATTTCTCGCCTTTCGGCGACACTTGGGGCCCGGGCGCTTTGCTTGGGCTTGGTGGTGTGCCTGACGGGGTGCATGACGCCCACGCCCTATGCCCCGCGCCAGGAAGGTGAGCGGACCGGCTATACCGACCGGTCGCTGACCCAGAACCGTTATCGGGTTACCTTCACCGGCAATAGCGCGACCCCGCGTGAGACGGTTGAAACCTATCTGCTGCTGCGGGCGGCCGAAGTGACACGGGCGGCCGGCTATTCCAGCTTTGTGTTCGATACCCGTAATACCAGGGCCAATCAGACGTACGACACGGTGCCCTACGGCCCGCCCGATCCTTACTTCGGCGTCCGCCGGGGTTTCGGCTATTGGGGCGGGTATGGCTTTGCCTATGACCCGATGGTGGATGTGGTGGTGCACACCAACTATGAGGCCTATGCCGAAATCGTGCTTTTGACCCCGGACCAGGCCGCCAAGGAGCCGCGGGCGGTCAATGCGACGGAAGTGATCGGCCGCGTGGGTCCTGAGGCCGCACCCAAGCCGACTCATACCTAGAACCCCTCTAGACTTTTCGCAGACGGAATTCGCTGTAGCCATCGCGCGAGGCGACGCCGTCCACGGCATGGCCTTCGCTGTGACACATGTGCGGAATATCGACCACTGACATCGGGTCATCGGCCAGCACCGTCAGGGCGGCGCCGGAGCCAAGCCGCGCCAGCGTCTTCTTCGCCAACAACGCGGGCAAAGGGCATTTCAGGCCGCGCAGGTCCAATATCTCATCCATGACTTTATCTTGATTAGAACACTTCTTGATTGGAAGAGGGGCGCGGCTCAAACTCGCGAATCGGGAGACACGCTTTGGGTTTAAGGCGCGAGTATATCTATCTCACCTGCATCGCGCGCACCCTGTGGCTGTTGCGTCTGGTCAAGCCCAATGCCACCCGAAGCATCGTGGATATCGTCGAGCGCCAGGCGCGCCGGCGGCCCGGCAACGCCGCGATTTTCTATCTCGACCAGCGCATGAGCTATGCCGAGCTGGACCGCTGCGCTAACCGCTATGCCCATTGGGCCTTGGCGCAGGGCATCGGGCGCGGCAGCACGGTGGCCCTTCTGATGGAAAATCGCCCCGACTACATCTGTGCCTGGCTTGGCTTGTTCAAGGTCGGCGCACAAGTCGCGCTCATCAATACCAATCTGGCGGGCGCGGCGCTCGCCCATTCCATCGCCATCTCAGGCGCCAGGCACGCGATCGTGGGCGCGGAGCTGGCGGAGAGTTTCCGCAGTGCGCCGTTCGAGACAGCGCCCGCTCTTTGGGTTGAGGGGTTGCCTAGCGACAGCGTAGGCAACGGCGGCAATCTCAGCGCCGCCCTGGCAGCCGCCCCCGATACATCGCCGGGCAAGGCGGCACGGGCCGGCGTCACGCTGAAGGACCGCGCCTTCTTCATCTATACCTCCGGCACCACCGGCATGCCCAAGGCCGCCAACTTCAGCCATATGCGCATGCTGTTCATGATGAGCGGCTTTGTCGGCGCGCTCCGCCCGCGGCAAAGCGACCGCATCTATAGTCCCTTGCCGCTCTATCACTCCACCGGCGGGATCTGCGCCGTGGGCATGGCGTTTTTCTCGGGCGGGGCGCTGATCCTCAAACGCAAATTTTCGGTGCATGAATTCTGGAGCGATGTGCATCAGTTCGGTGCCACTATTTTCGAATATATCGGTGAAATCTGCCGCTATCTTCTCAATGCGCCGCCATCGGCCCTGGACAAGGGGCACCGCATCCGGGCCATCACTGGCAATGGCCTGCGTCCGGAAATCTGGCGCGAATTCCAGGATCGTTTCGCCATCCCCCGCATCGTGGAATTCTATGGCGCCACCGAAGGCAATGTCTCGATGCTCAATTATGACGGAACGGTCGGCGCGGTGGGCCGGGTGCCGGACTATCTGGAATGGCTGCTGCCCAGCCGTATTGTGCGCTTTGATGTGGAAAAGGAAATGCCCGTGCGGGGTCCGGATGGGCTGTGCATCGAATGCGGCCCCGACGAAGTGGGCGAGACGCTCGGTGGCATCTCGACTCGCGCGGGCCGCGAGTTCGAAGGCTATACCAACCGCGCCGACAGCGAAAAAAAGATGCTGCGCGATGTCTTTCGCAAAGGCGATCTGTGGTTTCGCACCGGCGATTTGATGCGGCGCGACAGCTACGGTTATTTCTATTTTGTGGACCGCATCGGCGATACGTTCCGCTGGAAGGGCGAGAATGTCTCCACCGGCGAAGTGGGTGAAGTGCTTGCGGCGGTGCCCGGCATTCTGGAGGCCAATGTCTATGGCGTAGCGGTGCCGGGCGTGGACGGGCGCGCCGGCATGGCATCGTTGGTGGTGAACGCCGACTTCAACTTGAGCAATCTGCCCCAGCGGTTGAAGGCGCTGGTACCATATGCCCGGCCTATCTTCCTGCGCCTGTCGCCGCGCATTGAAGTCACCGGCACCTTCAAGCAGCGCAAGGTGGATCTGGTCCGCCAGGGCTTCGACCCCGCCGCCATTGCCGATCCGCTCTATTTTCTGGAGCCCGATACAGGAAAGTATGAGCGGCTGGTGCCGGCGCGTTATGCGGACATCGTGGAAGGCCGCGTGAAGTTATAGCTCTGCTGTCATCCCCGGCGAGCGCGAACGCAGTGAGCGCGAGGGAGTTCGTAGCGACAGCGTACGAACGACTCAGGCTGTTTAATATCACGCGATGGTGGGAGCCTGGGTTCCCAACCGGCCGCTCGCTTATGCTCACGGCGTTCGTCGCTTTTCTGACGCAAAGCTCGGCCGAGAATGATATGGTGTTTAAGCAAAGTCCTTCGCCAGCGCCGCGCGCGCTTCGGCGGTCAGGACCGCCATATGGCCGTAGTTGGGATGCGACAGACCCAGCACCACCCGCTCGCTGCTGCCCCGGAAATGGGCGATCTGGTCAGGGGTCAGCTTGAAGCGCAGCCAGTGGACCGATGAAGTTTTGCCGTCCGCCGTGGTGCGGTCGTCATAGTCGGTGGGTGTGGCAGCGATCACATCACCGCCGATTTCCAGGAACACGTTTTCCTCGATTCCGCCCAGGGTCAGCAGCACGGTATTGCGGCGGTTTGCGTCTTCGATCTCCAGCATCATGGTGGCGATCAATTCATCGCCCTGCGGGATCAGGGGATTGTAGACTTCCAGCTCACCGGCGATCTGCTCCTCGCCGCCTTTTTCGATGCGCAGCATTTCCTGCACCTGCAGCCACATGGTGGCGTAATTCTCGAAATAAAAGGTGGCGAACGGCCCAACCTCGACGCGGCGCAGCTTCTTCATCGGCACCAGATTGGCCTTCAGCGACTTGCGCTGCTGGTCATATTCGGGGACCGAGAGAATGTCGGCTTGTGTGATCTTGCGTTGGGCTTCGGGCATGTCGGGCTCCTGCTATTCTTCTGCTGCAATCTCCGGCCACTCGCTTTGGCGCGTGGCGTTCGCAACTCGGAACAGTCCCCCGGACTGTTCCGCCCGCCTTTGGCGGTCCGTTACTCACACTTCAGGCCAAAGGCGCGGGCCATGATCTGGATGGGATGTTCGGGCTCGCGCGCGGGCGTGTCGGCCCCGTTTGATTCAAGATGGGAGACGATATGCATGGCGGCCAGCGGGCAATCTGAAACAATGTGACCCCGCGGCTTAGCGCCCGCCGCCTTGAATACCGGCTTGCCCACCTTCACGGCCAGATCATGGGTCGGTTTGACCACGCCGAAGGTGCCGCCATGACCCGAGCAGCGCTCGATCACGTCAACCGGCGTGTCCGGAATCATCTTCAGCATTTCCGCCGCCTTGGGGCCCATATTCTGGGCCCGGGCATGGCAGGCCAGATGTACCGTGACGCCTTCGGGCAGGGGCGTGAGGCCTGGCGGCAAGCCTTCTTTCTTGGCGACATCCACCACATATTCGTCGATGTCGAAGGTGTTTTCCTGCACGCGCTTGATGTCCGGATTGTCGGGACAAATCAGCGCCCATTCGAATTTCAGCATCAACCCGCAGGAGGCGGTGAGGGCGACGATGTCAAATCCCTGGTCGATCAGCTTGCAGAGTTCCCTGGAGACCTTGGCGGCATTCTGCGCCACGCGGTCCAGCTCGGCCCGTTCCAGAAACGGCATGCCGCAGCAGCCGGGATAGGCGATTTTGGTTTCCACGCCGATGTGGTTGAGCACGGCGCGGGCATCCATGCCGGTTTCCGGCTTGTTATAATTGACAAAGCAGGTGGCATAGAGCGCGGCCTTGCGTTTGCCGAAGGCAGGAGCGGCGGCGTTGACCTCGTTTTCCTTCTGCTTGGCGGTGGAAACGAAAGTGCGGGCATGGAATTTCGGCAAAGTCGCCTTGGCGTCGATGCCGGCGGTCTTTTCCATCAGCGCCCGCACCGGCTTGTTCTTCTTGTCCGACGCCCAATTGATGATCGGCGAGGCGAAGCGCGCCATTGTGCCGTTGCGGTCCATCTCCGCAAGCTGGGCTTGCGTGAAGTCTTTGTGGCCCTTTTGGGCTTCGACAAAACGGTGACGCAGCATCAGATGCGGGAAATCCAGCATGAAGGAATGCGGCGGCACATAGGGACATTTGGTCATGAAGCACATGTCGCAAAGCGTGCAGGCTTCGACCACGGGTTTGAAATCGTCGGATTCCAGGTGCTCGACATCTTCCTTGGGACTGTTGTCGATCAGGTCGAACAGGCGCGGAAAGGAATCGCAGAGATTGAAGCAACGCCGGCAGCCGTGGCAGATGTCGAACACCCGGCGCATTTCCGCGTCCAGCTTCGCCGCATCGGCAAAGTCGGGATCCTGCCATTTGATGATCTCGCGGGTAGGGGCGCCCAGGCTGCCTTCGCCGGTCATGACAATCCATCGGTGAAAAGCGTTGGAGAAAAAACGGCCGCGCGAATGATCCGCGCGGCCGCGACTTTTTTAAAAACGGCGTTAGCTGCCGAGCGTGTCCAGCGCCTTCTGGAAGCGGCCGGCATGGGACTTTTCCGCCTTTGCCAAAGTCTCGAACCAGTCGGCGATTTCATCAAAGCCTTCGCCGCGCGCGGTCTTGGCCATGCCCGGATACATGTCGGTATATTCGTGGGTCTCGCCCGCGATCGAGGCCTTGAGGTTGGCGTCGGTAGCGCCGATGGGCTGGCCGGTCGCCGGATCGCCCACTTCCTCCAGATATTCCAGATGGCCATGGGCGTGGCCGGTTTCGCCTTCCGCGGTCGAGCGGAACACGGCGGCGACGTCGTTATGGCCTTCCACATCGGCCTTCTGGGCAAAATAGAGATAGCGGCGGTTCGCCTGGCTTTCGCCCGCGAAGGCCTCTTTGAGATTTTCCCAGGTCTTGGTGTTTTTCAGTGCGGGCATGTGGCTCTCCTTGCAAAATTTCGGCGCCAGACTGACCCCATCCCAAGAGGAAGTCAACAGTTTAGAATAATTCTAATATAAGAAAACGACTCGCAAGAAGCGGCTAAGTCCGCCGGACGCGGACGACGACATCGACGCGGTCCACCGACAAGCCGGGCGGCGGTGTGGGAACGCCCGCCACGGCGATGCTTTCGCCGGGGATGTCGATCAGCAATCCTTCGCTTTCCAGGAAAAAATGCTGGTGGTCACCGGTATTGGTATCGAAATAGCTGCGCGCCGCATCGACGATGACCTGCCGCAGCAGGCCGGCTTGCGTGAATTGATGCAGGGTGTTGTAGACGGTGGCGAGCGAGACTTTCACGCCCGACTTGGTGACTTGGTCATGCAGGCTTTCGGCGGTGACATGCCGGTCACAGTCCAAAAACAGAAGCCCCGCCAACTCCACCCGCTGGCGGGTTGGACGCAGGCCCGCCTGGCGCAGCCGCCCTGTTGCCAGGGCCGCCAAAGCTTTGCCGTTGCGAGAGGCTTTGCCCATGAACTTGCGTCCCTCGTTTGGCTTGACCCGCCTATAAGTGGCGCGGCAACCCTGCTAGACTGTAAAAGATATATGTTAGAACCTTTCTAAGCAAGCAGCCTGGCGTTCGCGGGTAGCCCATCGCGTACTTTTGGGGTAGGGAACCTCCCGGAAACGCCAAAGTTTTCAAGGAAGAACACCGAAGTGGACACCCCCTTGCGCAAATCCTCTTTCGATCTTCAGGGTCTTTTGGCCTGTGGCCGGGGAGAGTTGTTCGGGCCCGGCAATGCGCAATTGCCGCTGCCTCCCATGCTGATGTTCGACCGCATTACCGCCATCAGCGAGGACGGCGGTTCCGACGGCAAGGGCGAAGTCGTGGCGGAGTTCGATATCCATCCCGATCTCTGGTTCTTCAAATGCCATTTCCAGGGCGATCCGGTGATGCCAGGCTGCCTGGGGTTGGACGCTCTGTGGCAGCTGGTGGGCTTTTTCCTGGGCTGGATGGGCGGGCCCGGCAGGGGCCGCGCCTTGGGCGTGGACGAGGTCAAGTTCACCGGCATGGTGCTGCCCACCGCCAAGAAGATCACCTACATCGTCAACCTCAAGCGCGTGATCATGCGCAGGTTGGTCCTGGGTATTGCCGACGGCATCATGAAAGTGGACGGCAAGGTCATCTATGAGGCCAAGGGGCTTCGCGTCGGTCTGTTCACCGACGCGGCCGTGGCCTTGGCGCAAAGCGGAGCGGCGCCGGCTTCCGCCTGACGCTGAGGGTTTCATGAAAAGAGTGGTCGTCACCGGCCTCGGTATTGTGTCTTCCATCGGCAACAATGCCGAAGAAGTCACCGAATCGCTGCGCACCGCGCGCTCGGGCATCGTCGCGGCGGAAGATTATATCCGTTTGGGTTTCCGCTCCCAGATTCACGGGTCGCTGAAGATCAACCTGGATGAAGTGGTGGACCGCCGCGCCCGCCGGTTCCAGGGCGATGGCGCGGGCTATTGCTGGGTGGCAATGAACCAGGCCATCGCCGACGCCGGGCTGGTAGAAAAAGACATTTCCAATCCGCGCACCGGGCTGATCGTTGGGTCCGGCGGCCCCAGCACCAAGGCCATCGTGGGCGCCGCCGACATCACCCGCCAGAACAGCTCGCCCAGGCGGGTAGGGCCCTTCGCGGTGCCCAAGGCGATGTCGTCCACCTGCAGCGCCAATCTTTCCACCTGGTTCAAGACCAAGGGCTACAACTATTCCATTTCCAGCGCCTGCTCGACGTCTGCCAACTGCATCGGCAACGCCTTTGAGCTGATCCAATGGGGCAAACAGGACATGATGTTCGCCGGCGGCGGCGAGGAGCTGGACTGGACCTTGAGTGAATTGTTCGACGCCATGGGCGCGATGTCGTCCAAGTTCAACGCCTCGCCCGAAAGCGCCTCCAGAGCCTATGACATCAACCGCGACGGCTTCGTGATTTCCGGCGGCGGCGGCATCTTGGTGCTGGAAGAGCTGGAGCACGCACGCGCGCGCGGCGCCAAGATTTATGCCGAAATGACCGGCTATGGCGCCACCGCCGACGGCGCCGACATGGTGGCGCCGTCGGGCGAAGGCGCGGTGCGCTGCATGAAGATGGCGCTGGAAAATATCAAAGCGCCGGTCGACTACATAAATCCACACGCCACCTCGACGCCGGTGGGCGATGTTCCCGAAATCAACGCCATCAAGACGGTGTTTGGCGCCAAGACGCCGGCGATCAGCGCCACCAAGTCGCTGACCGGCCACAGCCAGGGCGCGGCCGGCGTGCATGAGGCGATCTATACCTTGCTGATGATGAAGAACAATTTCATCTGCGAAAGCGCCAATATCGTGGAACTGGACCCGGCCGTGGCAGGCGCCAATATCGTGCGCCAGCGCATCGACAACGCCGAGATCAACACCGCTCTGTCCAACAGCTTTGGCTTCGGCGGCACCAATGCCTGCCTGGTGTTCCAGCGTTTTGAGCAGTGATGGCCCATGGAACAGAAAACGCCTCGGGATCACATCATGGATGAAGCAAGAACCGGTCTAATGGCCGGTAAGCGCGGATTGGTGATGGGCGTGGCCAACGACCACTCCATCGCCTGGGGCATCGCCCAGACGCTGTCGAGCCAGGGCGCCGAAATCGCCTTTACCTATCAGGGCGACGCCCAGAAAAAACGGCTGGGGCCGTTGGCGTCTTCCATTGGCTCAACTTTGGTCATGCCGGCGGATGTGGAAAGCGACGAGCAGCTGGACGCGGTCTTCGACAGTCTGAAAAGGGAATGGGGCACCATCGATTTTCTGGTGCACGCCATCGCCTTTTCCGACCGCGACGAATTGAAGGGCCGCTATGTCGACACCTCGCGCGCCAACTTCGCCAGAAGTCTGGATATTTCCTGCTATTCCTTCACCGCGGTGGCCCAGCGCGCCGCCCGGCTGATGCCCCAGGGCGGCAGCTTGGTGACGCTGACTTATCTCGGCGCCCAGCGGGTGATGCCCAGCTATAACGTCATGGGGGTGGCCAAGGCGGCGCTGGAAGCCAGCGTCCGCTATCTCGCCGCCGATCTGGGCCGCGACAATATCCGCGTCAACGCCATTTCCGCCGGCCCCATGCGAACCCTGGCCGGTGCGGCGGTGGGTGACGCCCGCATGGTGTTCAAATGGGCCAAGAATACCTCTCCACTCAAGAAATCGGTCGAGCTTAACCATGTCGGTGGAGCAGCCTTGTATTTGCTCAGCGATCTGGCAGGAGGTGTGACTGGCGAAGTGCATTTCGTCGACGCCGGATTCAATGTAGTCGGCATGCCGCCGACCGCGGATCTGAAGGGCTGGACGCCGCAGGAGAATGGTCACTCCGATGGGACTGCCGACAGTTAAGTTTTCCACGGCGCTGGCGCTTTGCCTGGCGCTGCTTGCGATTCCCACCATCGCGCTGGCCGGCTGGCAAGATTACGTGTCGCCCGCCGACAGAGACCGGCTGGAACAATTGCCGCAAATCCGCGATGCCGCCCTGGCCGATGCCAAGCATGGCCGCGGCCATGGCGATGCGCGCGTCGTTGCGCGCGTGATGGGCCCGCAAGGCCATACCATCAATGCCAATGACCTGGTGGGGCACTGGCGCTGCCGCCAGATCAAGCTGGGGCGCATGGAATCTTACGTGGTCTATGACCGCTGGTTCGACTGCAACATCCGCGCGCTGGGCAATGGACTGATGCTGGAAAAAACCGACGGCAGCCAGCGCCTCGCCGGCCGGCTGTTTCCCGACAATGGCGCCTGGATTTACGTGGGGGCGTCGCGAATTCGCGGCGAACACCGGCACAATTATTCCGGCGCCTCGCCCGGCCTTGGCGCGGCTGTCACGCCCGACGATCAGGTCGGCCTGCTGACCGGCATTGGCGACAACCATCTACGGCTGGAGATTCCGGCGGTGCAGGAGTCGCTGCTCGATGTCGTCGAGTTTAAGCGCTAAGCGCGCTTCTTCGCCGCTTCCGCAAAGCGTTCAAACAGATAATGCGAGTCCATCGGCCCCGGCGACGCTTCGGGGTGATACTGCACGCTGAACACGTCCTTGCCGTCCAGCCGCAAGCCGCAATTGGTGCCGTCGAACAACGAGACATGGGTCTCGCTGACGCCCTTGGGCAACGTCTCACGGTCCACCGTGAAACCGTGATTCATCGACACGATCTCCACCTTACCGGTAGTCAGGTCCTTGACCGGATGATTGGCGCCGTGATGGCCCTGCGCCATCTTCTTGGTCTTGGCGCCCAGCGCCAGCCCCAGCATCTGATGGCCCAGACAGATGCCGAATACCGGCGTGCCGGTGTTGATCACGCCCTTGATGGTGGGAATGGCATAGACGCCCGTCGCTGCCGGATCGCCGGGTCCGTTGGACAACAGCACGCCATGCGGCTTGTGGCGCATCACGTCTTCGGTTGTGGCATTGGCAGGCACCACGGTGATATCGGCACCCATCCCCGCCAAAAGCCGCAGGATGTTGCGCTTCACACCATAGTCGATGACGGTGACGCGAAAGCTGGGTTTGCCTTCCGTCTTGTAACCTTCGCCCCAGACCCAGGGCGTCTCGTTCCATGTGCTGGTCTGGCGTGCGGTGACCTCCTTGGCTAGGTCCAGTCCTTCCAGTCCGGCAAAGGATTTGGCCTGCTTGATCAGCGCCTCGCGGTTGGGCTCTGCATCGCCCAGATTGGCCACCACACCATGCGGCATGCCCTTTTCGCGGATCAGCGCGGTCAAGGCGCGGGTGTCGATGCCGGCGATCGCCGGGATATTGTGCTTCTTCAGCCAGCCATCCAGCGCCAGCAGGTTGCGATAGTTGGAAGGGTGCTGCGCATCGGCGCGCACGATCAGCCCGCGCACCGCCGGCGTGATCGTCTCGATATCCTCATCATTGGTGCCGACAATGCCGATATGGGGGAAGGTGAAGGCGACGATCTGCCCCGCATAGGACGGATCGCTGAGGATTTCCTGATAGCCGGTCATGGCGGTGTTGAAGCAGACTTCGCCGACCGCCGAGGTCTGCGCGCCAAAGCCGGTGCCCTCGAAGAAGGTGCCGTCGGCCAGCATAAGTCCTCCTTTGGAAAAGGGGGCGCGCGAAAATACGCTCGCCGCGGCGGCGGCGTGGGCTTTGGGTGCGTCGGTCATGGGAGGCCTCGGATTTGCGCGAAAATAGGTATGCGCCTCCGTCCCGTCAACCAGAACTTATTGTTGGATTTCAACAGGTTGGAATTATCCACCGATTCCAGATAGGTTCGCCGCGTCTTTTTGAAGCGAGAATCTCATGTCCCTGCGCGCCCAGCTTACCGATGCCATGAAAGAGGCGATGAAGGCCAAGGACGCCAAGCGCCTGGCCACGGTGCGCCTGATGCTGGCGGCGCTGAAGGACCGCGATATCGCCGCGCGCAGCGAAACCAGCCGGGAACTTTTGGGCGATGATGAGATTCTCGGCCTGCTGGCCAAGATGATCAAACAGCGCGAGGAATCGGCCACGGCTTATGACACGGGCAACCGCCCGGAACTGGCGGCGGGCGAGCGCGAGGAGATCGTCATTATTCGTTCCTTCATGCCCACCCAGATGGATGAAGCGGCGATGAAGGCTGCCGTGGCCAAGATCATCGCGGAAGTCGGCGCTGCCTCGATCAAGGACATGGGCAAGGTGATGGCCGTGCTGAAAGAGCGCTATGCCGGCCAGATGGATTTTTCCAAGGCCAGTGCCGCCACCAAGGATGCTTTAAGCGGGAACTAGCTAAGCGGGAACTGGCGGTTTTGGCTTGCGGAGCGCTTTCAGGTCGGCGATCAGCTGTTTGCGTCTGAGGCCGCTCCGGCTCCTGCCGTGCAGCAGCGCATCGACCGAGACATAAACAATGGCTTCGTCGCTGTAGCGCTTGTAAAACCGGGGCGTCATGCGCTGAATCCGGCCCCAGCTGACCACGATGATGTTGCCGTCCTTGTCACGGCCGATGCCGGGCACATAATGCCCCCCGGTGATGCGTGAGCCCTTCACCACGCTCCAAGGTTTTTCGCGGTCAAATTGGCCGTCGGCGGTATTGGGCAGCTTGAGACCGATGCCGACCGCGCCAAACAGGTACATGGCCAGCGCCAGCTCATCGATATCGCCTGGCTTCAGCGCCAAATAGGCGAGAATCCTGTGTTTCCTGCCCCCGGCATCGACGATGCCGGTCTTGCGCCTCCAGGAAGCCGCCCTCTGCATGTCGGTGCCGCCGTCGGTCTTGGGCAGATAAGGATTGAATCCCGTGGCCTTGGCATAATCCGTCAACACCGATTCCTTGGTGAAGGTCACCTCGCGGTGCGCCATGCGCTTCCACAGCATGGTTTCGTGCGCCGCACCGGCCCACACACAATCGCCATAGTCGGTATTGCCTAATAGCCTCCAGTGGCCATGCATCAATTTCTGGTAACCGAAGACCGCCGGAGGCGTCGGAAGCGCGTCCTCCATGACATAGGCGGCTAATTGAAAGCTCACCGCTCCGGGGCGCGCCGGTTTCTTACCCCGCCTGTACGCTGCCATATGTTCCCCTCAAGCCTGCAGCCCTTGCCGACAGTAGCGGCGAAGGCCTTGACCGTCAGCGGCTCTTTAAAAAATCATGCACAGCTTGAGAACTGTCCCGGCCGCCGGGGGATGCAAAAACCCCTGAAAACCGGGGGATTTGCCGATAGACTGTCTCCATGCGCTATGGCGAAGGCTTGTTGGAGGAAATCAGGCGGCGGACCGATCTGGTCGCGCTGGTGGGCCGCCGCGTCAAGCTGGTGCGCAAGGGCCGGGTGATGTGGGGCTGCTGCCCCTTCCACCAGGAAAAATCCGCCAGCTTCAAGGTCGAAAATGAGCGGCGCACCTACAAATGCTTCGGCTGCGGCAAGGGCGGCGATGCCTTCAAATGGCTGGTCGAAACCGAGGGCCTGAGCTTTCCGGAGGCTGTGGAGAAACTGGCGGGCGAGGCGGGGGTGGAGTTGCCCAAATGGTCGCCCGACGATGAAGCCCGCGAGCAGAAGCGCAAATCGCTCTACGACATCGTCGAACTGGCGGCCAAATTCTATGAAGCCCAATTGTTCGAGCCCGGCGGGCGTGAAGCGCGTGACTATCTGAAGGGGCGCGGGCTGGACGGGGCGGCGGCCAAGCAATTCCGCCTGGGCTATGCGCCTTCCGGTAACGCTGCCCTGATCAACCATCTCACGGCGCAGAACATCACCCAGGAGGACATCATCGCGGCAGGACTTGCGCGGCCTGCGGAAGAAAACCGCCCGATGCGCGACTTTTTCTTCAACCGGGTGATGTTTCCCATTGCCGACGGCCGCGGCCGCGTCATCGCCTTCGGCGCGCGCGCCCTGGAAGCCGACGCCAAGCCCAAATACATCAATACCGGCGAAACCACGCTGTTTTCCAAGGGTACCCAGCTTTACAATTTTGCCACCGCGCGCGCCGCCGCCATCAAGACCGGCACCATCATCCTGGCGGAAGGCTATATGGATGTGATCGCGCTGGTGCGCGCCGGTTTCGCGCACGCCGTGGCGCCGCTGGGCACGGCGCTCACCGAAGACCAGTTGCACCTTCTGTGGAGTACCGCGCCCGAACCGATCCTGGCCTTTGACGGCGATGCAGCGGGATTGAAGGCGGCGCACCGTGCCGCCCATCTCGCCTTGCCCTATCTGAGGCCCGGCTATTCGCTGCGCTTTGCCTTCCTGCCGTCGGGCGAAGATCCTGACAGCTACATCGCCGCCAATGGTGCGGGGGCGATGACGGTGCTGCTGGAAGCGGCCCTGCCTTTGTCCGGGCTGCTGTGGCGCGCCGAAACCGAAGGTAAGGACTTCTCCACCCCCGAACGCCGCGCCGGCCTGGAACACAGCCTGAAGGAGATCGTGGACCGCATCGCCGATGGCAAGATCGCCGATTATTACCGCCGCAACTTCGACCAGCTGGTGTTCGAGAGCTTCAAGCGGCGATCAGCTCAGCCAAGGGCAGATCGCGATGGGGCTCGATACCCCGGCCGGGCTTCCATGGCCGGGACAAGTAAGCCCGGCGGCAAGTTCCGGGGCGACTTCAAGCCGCGCCCCCTGCCGGGCACCCCGGAGGCGGTTTCGGCCAGTGTCCAGACCTCGGCTCTGGTGCGGACCGGCCAGGCGGGCGCCCGCCATACCAAGGAAATGGAGCTGGGGCGGCTTTTGGCTGAATCCCCGGAAATCGTGCTCGTGGGGGCAGAATCCCTGGCAGATCTGGATCTGACCGATCCATCGCTTGACAGGCTGCGCCACGAGCTTCTAAACCTCGCCGCCTCCGGCTCCAGCCTTGAAAAAGCTGGGGTTCAAGCCCACTTCATGCGTAAAGGAACGGCCGACTTGCTGGCGCGTTTTGCAGGCAGCACGGTCGACGATCCCCAAGCCAGTTTTCAGCGCGCCATGGCTGATCTGCGTGAGCTGTCTGGGCACAGGAGCGATGCGCGGCGTCTGTTGGAACGCCGCAAAGAGCGCTTCCAACGGCCCGGTGACGGGCACGGGCAATAGTTAGGTAGATCTGAGTGACCAAAGCGTCCCATTCCAAGAAACCGGCAAAACATATCAAGAAGCCGGCCGCGAAAGCCGCCGCTTCCAAATCGGCGCCTGCCAAGAAGGCCCCCGCCAAGCCTGTGAAGGCTGCGGCGAAGCACGCCAAGCCGGCCGCCAAAATGCCGCTCAAGGCAAAGACACCGCTCAAGCCCGTCAAGGTCGAAAAGCTGACCAAGGCGCAGCTCGCCGCCAAGGCGAAGGAAGAAAAGCTCAAGGCCAAGGCCGCAGCCGCCAAGGTTGATCCCAAGAAGGCCGCCGCCGCGACGCCCAATGCGTTGGGGGTGCCGCCGCCCAAGCCCGGCAGCAAGACGCTGGCGAAAAAGCCGGGCGAGAATGAAACGCCAGGCGACGCGGATTCGCCCTTGCTGGACATGTCGGATGTCGGCGTCCGCAAGATGATCGCGAAAGCCAAGGCGCGCGGCTACGTCACCTATGACGAACTGAACAAGGTGCTGCCGTCGGACAAGACCTCGTCCGAGCAGATCGAAGACACGATGGCGATGCTCAACGAGATGGGCATCAATGTCATCGAAAGCGAAGAGGCCGAGGAAGGCGAAGAGGGCGGCGCGCTCGTCGAAGCCACCGGCAGCAAGGCGCTGGCCACAACCGCCAAGGCGGGCGAGCAGTATGACCGCACCGACGATCCGGTGCGCATGTATCTGCGCGAGATGGGCAGTGTCGAGCTTCTGTCGCGCGAAGGCGAAATCGCCATCGCCAAGCGCATCGAGGCGGGGCGCGAACTGATGATCGGCGCCTTGTGCGAAAGCCCGCTGACCTTCGAGGCGCTCACCGTGTGGCGCGACGAACTCAATGAAGGCAAGGTTCTGCTGCGCGATATCATCGACCTGGAAGCCATGTATGGCGCCGGTCCCGATGGCCAGCCCGCCAATGTCCCGCCGCCGGTGGGCCCCGACGGCCAGCCGCTCAACAATGGCCTGAACAATACAATGGGAACGCCGGGTAACGGCGCGCCGCCGGTCACGGAATTCAGGAAGCCGGTTCCGCCGCCGCCCCCGCCGCCGCCCAAACCCGCCGAACACGCCTCTCCCAAAGTGGGGGCCGAAGGCGAAACCACCGAAGGCGGCGAGACGCCCGCCGCCGATGACGGCGATGATTTCGACGACGAGGGCAATCTGCCGCTGTCGGCTATGGAAGCGGCGCTCAAGCCGCAGGTGCTGGCCTCGCTGGATGCGATCGCCGGCCTCTACAAGAAGCTGGGCAAGCTGCAGGACGCTAGCGTCGAAGCGGCGCTGGCGTCCGACGAACTCTCGACGGGACAGGAACGCCGTTTCAAGAAGCTGCGCAACGAGACCATGGATCTGGTCAAGTCGCTCAAGCTCAACAACAACCGCATCGAAGCCCTGGTCGATCAGATGTACGGCATCAACCGCCGTCTGGTCGGGCTGGAAGGCAAGCTGCTGCGCCTGGCCGAAAGCCATGGCGTGGACCGCGCTGAATTCCTCAAACAGTATTTCAGCAATGAACTGGACCCCAACTGGGCGCGCCGCGTCGGCCGTCTGTCGGGCCTGGGCTGGCATGAATTCGTCACCGACGAACGCGACAAGATCAAGGCGCTGCGCGACGAGATCCAGCAACTGGCGCAGGAAACCCGCCAGTCCGTCAGCGAATTCCGCCGCAACGTCCAGACCGTGCAGAAGGGCGAGCGCGAATCCGGCGTCGCCAAGAAGGAAATGATCGAGGCCAATTTGCGCCTGGTCATCTCCATCGCCAAGAAATACACCAATCGCGGTCTGCAGTTCCTGGATCTGATCCAGGAAGGTAATATCGGCTTGATGAAGGCGGTCGATAAGTTCGAATACCGCCGCGGCTACAAATTCTCGACCTATGCCACCTGGTGGATCAGGCAGGCCATCACCCGCTCCATCGCCGACCAGGCGCGCACCATCCGCATTCCGGTGCACATGATCGAGACCATCAACAAGCTGGTGCGCACGTCGCGCCAGATGCTGCATGAGATCGGCCGCGAACCCACCCCCGAAGAGCTGGCCGAACGCCTGGCCATGCCGCTGGAAAAGGTGCGCAAGGTTCTCAAGATCGCCAAGGAGCCGATCAGTCTTGAGACCCCCATCGGCGATGAGGAAGACAGCCATCTGGGCGACTTTATCCAGGACCCCAATGTGGTGCTGCCGATCGATGCCGCCATCCAGGCCAATTTGCGCGAAACCACGACCCGCGTGCTGGCGACCCTGACGCCGCGCGAGGAACGCGTGCTGCGCATGCGCTTTGGCATCGGCATGAACACCGACCACACGCTGGAAGAAGTGGGCCAGCAGTTCAGCGTCACCCGCGAGCGTATTCGCCAGATCGAGGCGAAGGCGCTTCGCAAGCTCAAGCACCCCTCTCGCTCACGCAAGCTGCGGTCGTTTCTGGACAACTGATGCTGCTGACACTGCTCAAAGCCAAGATTCACCGTGCCACGGTGACCCAATGCGACCTTCATTATGAAGGCTCGATCTCGGTGGATGCGGCGCTGCTGGAACGCTCCGGCATCCTGGCCCACGAGCAGGTCGATGTTCTGAACATCAACAACGGTGAGCGCTTTACCACTTATGCCATTCCCGCGCCGGCCGGTTCGGGCATGATCGGCGTCAATGGCGCCGCGGCCCGGCTGACGCAGAAGGGCGATCTGGTCATCATCGTCGCCTATGCCCGCATGGAAGAGGCCGAAGCCAAGAGTTTTACGCCCCGCGTGCTGCTGGTGGATTCCGCCAATCGCGCGATGGCGCCTTCGTTACGCATCCTGGAAACCTGAGAAGATCCCTAAAACATGCCCCCTCGCTTAGATAACGAAAAATTCTCCAATCGCCTGGATACGGCCGCCAAGGCGCGCGCCGAAATGCTGGCCAAGGCCAAGGCCCGCGTCGAGGCCGCCAAGGCCACGGCCGGAGATCGCAACAAGGAGCGGCTGGCCATCGCCGCCGCGCGCGATGAGCGCGCCGCCCGGCGCACTGAGGAAAAGCGCCTCGCCGCCATTGAAGCGGAAAAGCGACGCGCCCAGGACGAAGAACATCGCCGGCTGGCCGCAATCGAAGCCAAGGCGCAGGCCGAGCGTGAGCATGACGAACGCATTTTGGCGCTGGAAGCCTTGGAAGTGGAACAAAAGGCCCGCCGCGACGCGCGTTATGCCGCCCGCAAGGCGCAGAAGAAAAAAGGCCGCTGATCAAGGCGGCTGCCTCAAAATTGCCGTTCCCATCGGCGTACAATCCGGTCTAGGCTTTGCCTGGGTCGAGCCCCGCTCCCTTACCTATGCCGTCGCGCAGAAGTTCCCGCTTCGCCCGGTTCGACCGTTAATCCGCAAGAAGGACGAATCCGCATGGCGTATGTGGAAGAAAAGCAGTTCAAATACCCGGCCGAGGAAGAGTGCCTGGTCCGCCGGCTGGGTTCGGCGGTGATCGCGGCCTGGCCGCACCTGCCGCGCGAGGTGCAGGAAACGATTTTCGCGGAAGCCAAGACCGTCTGGGACCGGGAACATTTCGTTTCCAAGCTTCCCTCCAAGCTGGATGCCATCATCCGGCGGCGGCACGCCTAGGCCAGTGCGGCCATCAGCACCATCACCAGCCCGGCGATGGACACAGCCCAGACCAGGGTGCGCACCACCGGCAGGCCCGCGGCATAGACCGGCACATAGGCGACACGCGCCCAGAAATAGAGCTGCGCGCCCAGCGCCGAGGTTGGGCTGTTCTTGGCCAGGGCCGTGACCACCAGCACCGAAACGGCGAAATAGACAAAGGTCTCGCGGAAATTGCGGAAGGTGCGCTGCAGGCGCCCGGCAATAATACCGACCGGCGGCGGCGGCAGATCGCGCGGGCTGAGATTGTAGGGCAGGCCTTGGTCCTTGTTCGCCAAGGTCGTGGCGATGACCAGCTGGACCAGGCCCAGCACCACGCTACAGCACAGCATCTGGATTTCAATCGAACCGGCAAAGATGTTCATGACGCCCTCCCTTTTTTATGGTCGCGCGGCGAGGCGTTTCTACACTGTCGCTAGAAACGGGTTCGCCGACGCTCCTGTTGTTGTTCTGGCGCGAGCATAGCGCCAAACAGGGCACGGTGTCAGTCCAGCCGGTAGTTGAAACTCACCGACACCCGCTGCCCCCGCGCGCCATTGGGCTCAACCCCATGGCGCAGCCAGCTTTCCCATAAGAGCAGCATCCCGGTCTTGGGCGTCACGTCCACAAAGGTCCGGTTTTCAGGGCGGGCATTGGCTTTGCGTAGGGGCGCCGCCATCATCATGGGCAGGCGCGGGTCTTCAAAGCGGATGACGCCCGATCCCGGCGGCGCCGTCACATAATAGGTGCCGCTGATCACCGAATGGGGATGGATATGGGGGGTGTGGACCGCGCCCTTGTTCATCACATTGACCCACAGACTGTCCAGCTTCAGCCGTCCGCCCTCGAACTGCAGCTCGCGGGCAAAGCCCCCAACCTGTTTGGCGATTGCGCTTTCCAGATCGGCGAAAATGCTGGCGCGCCGGGTCAGATCATTGAGCGAGGCATAGGAGGTATAGCCGCCATAGCCGTGTTCGCGCGACCAGCGCTGTCCGGCCTTGTCCTCCGCCGCCAGACCCAGGCAGGTTTTTTCCAGGTCGCGGGGTGGGGTGATGCGGCCCTTATAGAGCCGGGTGACAAACAGCGGTTCTGAACTTTTGGGCATCCCGTCCATTCCCGGTTAGCAAAATTTTTGCCATTGGGCCGCTAAGCTTGGGACCTGTCAAATGAAGTCAGGAGAACAGGTCATGAATTCCATCACCGGCGCGCCGGTTACCGCCGCGGTGGTTGCCGCCCTGACCCTTCTTCTGTCGGGCTGTATCGCCTATGACGCCGCCAGCGCCGCGGCCGGTGCGGGGATTTCGGTGGTCTCGACCGCCGGCGACATTGTGACCTCGCCGTTTGGCAGCGGCGATTCTGAGAAGAAGTAAGCGCTAGAATTTATCCTTCCGCGCCCTGATCTCGCCGAACACCGCGACAGTGTCCGCCTTTTCCATTCCCAGGCTGCGGCGGATTTCGGCATTGTCGGGTCGCAGGAATGGGTTGGTCTTTTTCTCCAGCCCCATGGTCGATGGCACCGTCGGCTTGCCCGCCTGACGGGCGGCGTTCACCTCGTCCATCCGCGCTTTCAGCGCCGCGTTGCCGGGCTCCAAGGTCAGGGCGAAACGGCCATTGCTCTGGGTATATTCATGCCCGCAATAGACGCGGGTTTCGTCCGGCAATGTCATCAGCTTGGACAGGCTGGTCCACATCATGGCGGGATCGCCTTCGAACAGCCGCCCGCAGCCCATTGCGAACAGTGTGTCGCCGGTAAAGGCGTTGGCGTCGATCACAAAGGTGATGGCGCCGCGCGTATGCGCCGGTACTTCCAACACTTGCACCTTGCGGCCGTCAAACACCCAGCTCGAGGATTCGTCCACGCCCACATCCAGGCCGGGAATGCGCGCGGCATCCTTGCCCGGCCCCACGATTTGCGCGCCAGTCTCCTCTTTCAAGGCGATATTGCCGCCGGTGTGATCCAGGTGATGATGGGTGTTGAGGATATGGGTCAGCTTCCAGCCCGTTCTGGCGAGCGCGGCGCGCACCGGCCCCGGTTCCGACGGATCGACCACGGCGCAGCTAGCGCCCGATTTTACCAGATAGGCGTAGTTGTCGGACAGGCAGGCAACGATCTCGATCTGGCAGGGGGGCATGGCGTCTCCTTGAAGGGCAAAGACTAGCAAAGCTTTTCGCAAACCGCGCGCCTTTGAACAATTGCGTCCGGCGTCCATCCGGCGTTTATTCTGCCCCCATGCCGCAAGATGCTCGCGACCTTGCCGCCTTCTATGACGCGCCACTGGGCCGGCTGGCGCGGCGCGCGATCCTGCATGAAATTCTGGGCCTGTGGCCCAGTCTGCGCAACTACCGGCTGCTGGGCTATGGCTTCGCCATTCCCTATCTGCCCGCCTTTACCGGTACCGAACGCTCCATCGCCGCCGTGCCGGCGCCCATGGGTGTCATCGGCTGGCCGGAGGGCAAGAACACCACCCTGTTGTGCGAGGAAGACGCACTGCCATTCCCCGATGTGTTTTTCGATCGCATCCTGATCGTGCATGGGCTGGAGTCGTCCGACAGTCTGCGCGCGCTGCTGCGCCAGCTTTGGCGGGTGCTGGCGCCGGAAGGGCGCATCCTGATGGTGGTGCCCAATCGCGCCAGCCTGTGGGCCCAGGTCCAGAAATCGCCCTTCGGCCATGGCCGCCCTTTTTCCCGCATGGAGCTGCAAGGCCTGCTCAAGGATGCGCTGTTCGAGCCGGTGCGTTGGGGGCGCGCGCTCTATGCGCCGCCTTTTGAAAGCGTCACGCGCTCCGGCACGGGCTGGGAGAAAATGGGCGCCCGGCTGTTTCCCGGTGTCGGCGGGGTGCATGTGGTGGAAGCGGCCAAGTCGCTTTACGCCGCGGCAACGCCGCTGCCCAAGGGCGCGAAAGTGTCACTGGAAACCGCCCGGGATTATTAGCTTTTCTTGAGCAAAAACACGCCGCCCTGGGCGAACAGGTTGGGGCCCCCAAAGCCATGCGTCAGGCTTTTGGGGCTCATCACCGATGCGGTGCCCTTGTCGCTGAGGGCATGGGCCTCCACGATGGTGGCGCCGCATTCGCGCGTCAGGTCGACGAAATCGGCCAGGGTGCACAGATGGATGTTGGGCGTCTCCCACCAGGAATACTCCAGCGCGCGGGTATGGGGCATCCGCCCGCCGATCAGAAGCGAGGCCCGCACCTTCCAATAGCCGAAATTGGGCAGCGAAATGGCGGTGCGCCGGCCGATGCGCAGCAGATGCTCCAGCACCGCGCGCGGTTTTTCGGTGGCCTGAATGGTCTGGGACAGGATCACCGCATCGAACACCTGGGCGGGATAATCCACCAGGTCGGTGTCGGCGTCGCCCTGCATCACTGAAAGGCCCCGCGCCACACAGGCATTCACATTGGCCTGGGAAATCTCGATGCCGCGGCCGTCCACATTCTTGGTCTTGAGATGCTCCAGCAGGGCGCCGTCGCCGCAGCCCACATCCAGCACCCGCGCGCCGGGACGGATCATGGCCGCGATCGCGGCAAGGTCAGGACGCAAGGCGGACGCGCTCATACCCCACTTCCTGATGATAAGTCCTGCGCCGCATGATTGAGGAATCCGCGCACCGTGGCGAACATTTCCGGCTCGTCCAGCAGGAAGGCGTCGTGACCTTTGTCGCTCTTGATCTCGACAAAACTCACCTGCGCCGCCACCGCGTTCAACGCGTGCGCAATGCGCTTGTTTTCCACCGGCGGAAACAGCCAGTCGCTGGTGAAGGAGACGATGCAGAAGCGCGCGGAATTCACGCGGAACACGTCCGACAATTGCCCGCCATGCTCCTCGGCCAAGTCGAAATAGTCCATGGCGCGGGTGATGTAGAGATAGGAATTGGCGTCGAAGCGGTCCACGAAACTGGCGCCCTGGTGATGGAGATAAGATTCAATCTGAAAATCCGGCGCGAACTGGAAAGACAGCGCGTCACGGTTTTGCAGATTGCGGCCGAATTTGCGCTGCAGCGCCATCTCCGAGACATAGGTGATGTGGGCGGCCATGCGCGCCACCGCCAGGCCCTTGGACGGCGTGGTGCCTTGCAGCTGATATTCGCCGCCCTTCCAGTCGGGGTCGGCCATGATCGCCTGGCGGCCGACTTCGTGAAAAGCGATGTTCTGCGCCGAGTGACGGGCGGCGCAGGCGATCGGCACCACGGCGCGCACGGATTCGGCATAGGACGCGGCCCATTGCAGCGCCTGCATGCCGCCCATCGAGCCGCCTACCACCGCCAGCAATTTGTCGATTCCCAGATGATCGATCAGCCGCTTCTGCGCCCGCACCATGTCGCGCACGGTGACCAGCGGAAAACTCAGGCCATAGGGTTTGGCTGTGGCCGGATCGAGCTCGGCGGGACCGGTCGAGCCCATGCAGCCGCCCAATACATTGGCGCAGATCACAAAGAAACGGTCGGTGTCGATCGGCTTGCCCGGCCCCACCATGGTGGTCCACCAGCCGGGCTTGCCGGTGATGGGATGGTCGGACGCCACGAACTGGTCGCCGGTCAGGGCATGGCAGATCAGCACGGCATTGCTTTTCTGCGCGTTCAGCTTGCCATAGGTCATGTAGGCGATGGTGAAGGGCGCAAGCTCGCGGCCGCAGTCCAGCGGCAGCGGTGTCTCGAAGGTGACGGCCATCCCGACATCGGCCGATGGCGCGGTCACCGGGCGCAGGAAACGAGGGGCCTCGGTCATCGGTAAATCCTTGAAGAACCGTAGCTAAGGCGCACCTGGGATGAAGTCAACGAATGGCAGCCCTGCTTTGCTTTTGGCACGCTGCCGCCCTATCAATACCGGCCTTTTTTAACGGGGCGGTCTGGCTCACGCCTAACGCCCTTCTTGAGCGCCCAAGAGTTCGACCCTTATGGACCCCACGCCAAAGCCCGGCATTCTGGACATCTCGCCCTATGTGGGCGGGCGTTCCTCCGTGCCCGGCGTGGCCAAGGCGGTCAAGCTGTCGTCCAACGAGTCGCCGCTTGGTCCTTCGCCGAAGGCGCTGGCGGCGCTGGACGAGGCCAAGGCGAGCATTTCGCTCTATCCCGAAGGCTCGGGGCGCATGCTGCGCGAGGCGATCGGCGAAGCCTTTGGCCTGGACCCGGCGCGCATTGTTACATCCGGCGATGGCTCCGACGCGCTGCTCACCATGATGGCCAATGCCTTCCTTCAGCCGGGCGACGAATGCATTTTCAGCGAGCACGCCTTCCTAGTCTACAAGATCGCGACCCTGGCCAACAGCGCGGTGCCGGTGATCGTGCCGGAAAAGACCACCAACAACGCCATCAAGGTCGATGTCGACGTCCTGCTGGCGGCGGTGACGCCCAAGACGCGGATGGTCTATATCGCCAACCCCAACAATCCCACCGGTTCCTATCTGAATCGTGACGAGATGGAGCGGCTGCACAAAGGCCTGCCGGAAAATGTTTTGCTGGTGATCGACGCCGCCTATGGCGAATATGTCACCGCCAAGGACTATGAATCCGGCATGGAAATGGTCGGCCGCTATCCCAATGTCGTCATGACCCGTACCTTCTCCAAGCTTTACGGCTTGGCGGGCCTGCGGATCGGCTGGATGTACGCCTCGGCTTCGGTCTGTGATGTGATCAACCGGATTCGCGGACCGTTCAATACCGCGCTGATGCAGCAGCTGGTCGGTATTGCGGCCTTGCGCGACCGCGACCATTTCTGGGCGGCGGTGAAGCACAACAACACATGGCTGCCCTGGATCACGGCCGAAATCCGCAAGACCGGTCTTCGTGTGGACGACAGCGCGGCCAATTTCGTGCTGATCCATTTTCCGGCGCCCGGCGCCGCAGGCGCCAAAGGGAATGAAGAAAAAAAGACAGCGGCCAAGGCCGATGCATTCCTCAATCAGCATGGCGTCATTCTGCGGCCGGTGATAAATTACGGCCTTCCCGATTGCCTGCGCATGACCGTGGGCACCGAGGAACAGAACCGGCTGGCTGTGTCCCTGCTTACGCAATTCATGGCGGCCTGAAGATGAAAGTGATGAAAAAGATCGCCATCATCGGATTGGGGCTGATCGGCTCCTCGATCGCCCATGCGGCGCGGCGGGCAAAGCTGGCAGGTGAAATCGCCGGCCATGACGCCAGCGCCGATGTGCTGGAACGGGCGCGCGCAATCGGCTTCTGCGACACGCTCCATGCCGATGTGGCGACAGCGGTCAAAGGCGCTGAGCTGGTTATTCTCTGCGCGCCGGTCGGCGCGTACAAAAGCATCGCGCCGGCCATCGCCCCGCACCTGATGAAAGGCGCGATCCTGTCCGATGTCGGCTCGGTCAAGGGCGCGGTGATCCGCGATGTGGGGCCGCATGTGCCGCCCGGCGTGCATTTCATTCCCGCCCACCCTATCGCCGGTACCGAATTTTCCGGTCCGGAGGCGGGCTTCGCCAGCCTGTTCGACGGGCGCTGGACGATCCTGACACCCCCCTCTTCCAATCAAAATGGCGGCAGCGATCCCAAGGCGGTGGAGAAGCTCAAGAATTTCTGGCTGAAGCTGGGCAGCCAGGTGGATGTGATGGAAAGCGGCCATCACGATCTGGTGCTGGCGATCACCTCCCATTTGCCGCATCTGATCGCCTACAACATCGTGGGCACCGCCCATGACCTGGAAAAGGTCACCGAAGGCGAAGTCATCAAATATTCCGCCAGCGGCTTTCGCGATTTCACCCGCCTCGCCTCCAGCGATCCCACCATGTGGCGGGACGTATTTTTGAACAATCGTGCCGCGGTGCTGGAAGTTCTGGGACGCTTCAATGAGGATCTGAGTCAGCTGCAGCGCGCGGTGCGCAACGGCGACGGCCCGACCTTGTTCGACCGTTTCACCCGGACCCGCGCCATCCGGCGTGCGATTATCGATATCGGCCAGGATACCGCGGCGCGCAATTTCGGCCGCCTGCCGTTTCAGGTCTATGTCCCGCCGCCCAAAAAGACCAAAGCCCGCAACGGCCCGAAAAAGAAAAGCGCCAAGCCCGGCGCAGCAAGGAAAGCAGCCCGGCAGGCAAAGAAAAGCGCCGGCAAACCGGGCCGCGCCAAGGCCTCCAGGCGCAAGTGATTGTCGCTAGTAGAGCGGCGACAAGTCCGGCGGCGTTCCGATAATCTGTGACAGGTTGGCTTTTCCGCCCTTGGCCCGCCATTCGGCGTCGGCCTGCGGCCACGACATCTCCCCGCGCAACAGCGATGCCCATGCGCCCGCTTGGCTCAAGCTGGCATAGACCTGGAAGTTGGCGGTCTTCGCCAGGGAATCGGCTAGCATCAAATCCAGGCCGGTGGCACCGCGGCGCATATGGAATTGAAATCGCGTGAAGGCGAAATCCTGTCCGGCCATATCGACAATGTCGAGGTCGAAACGCTTGAGGCCTTGGGCATCCAAAATGCTGCTGCCGCGCATGCTGCCGGGCAGGAAGGACGCAGCATGGCTGCTGCCGTCCGCCCCGGTCCAGTTCACCTGTTGCCGCCCCGCCGCCTCATAGACATTCTGGCTGCGGCCATAGGTCAGGCCATGGAGCGCGAATTTTTCGGCGGTCCAGGTGGCGGGTCCATGCGCGCCCGCGCCGGTGATGCGGAAATTGGTGAAATCGGCATCCAGCCGGAAGGGAAAGCCGCCGACCTGGACGCTGGTCCACTCCAGGGTCACGCCCGGGATGGCCTCATGGCCCTCCAGCGCGGCGAGTCTTTTTTCGAATGCGTCCGCCGCCAGCCGCCAGTGAATCATCACGGCTATGGCCAGTGTCAGGAACAGAAGAGTGGGCGCGTAGAGCCAGAAGCGGCTGGAATATTTGAACACGGTCCCTAGCTACACTTCGAATAGCCACAAGACAAACAGGAATCGCAGCCTTCCAGCTTGACGAAGCTGGCGTCGCCGCAGCGCGGGCAGAAGCGGGCGCGGGCGCCTTCGGCGGGCACATTGGCTTCCGGAACCAGGCTGGGCCCGCGCTGGCCCAAAAAACCGATATCGATCATGTGGCGTTCGATGATCTCGCCGATCGCCGCCATCAGCGAGGGGACATAATGGCCGTTCATCCATTGCCCGCCACGCGGATCGAAGATGGCTTTCAGCTCGTCCACCACAAAGGACACGTCGCCGCCGCGCCGGAACACTGCCGAGATCATGCGGGTCAAAGCCAGCGCCCAGGCATAGGCTTCCATATTCTTGGAATTGATGAAGATCTCGAAAGGCCGGTGCCGGCCGTCTCTCTCGATATCGTTGATGGTGATGTAGAAGGCGTGATCGCTTTCCAGCCATTTGATCTTGTAGGTGCGCCCCGGCAAGTCCTCGGGCCGGTCCAGCGGACGCGTCATATAGACAATCCCGCCTCTTTCGCTGGCGATGCGCGGTTCCGGAACGGCCAAGGGCAGTTCCGGCTCCCTGGGGTCGGGCACCGGCGCGGCGGCCACCCTCGCTGCTTCGACCGACAGGACCGAGCCCCTCACCGCGCTGGGGCGATAGGTGGTGCAACCCTTGCAGCCCTTTTCATAGGCCTGGCGGTAGATATCGGTGAAGTCCTGGAAGGAAATCGCCGCCGGAACATTGATGGTCTTGGAAATGGCGCTGTCGATGAAGGGCTGCGCCGCCGCCTGCACCGCCAGGTGATCGGCCGGGATGAGGGTCTGGGCGTTGACGAAATAATCAGGCAACGCGCTCGCGGGCTCGCCGCCGAATTGGTCGTGGAAGGCGCGCACGGCATAATCGCTGACCAGCTCCTCGTGCCTGCTGCCGTCGGGTTGCAGGATCTTGCGGTGATAGTCGAAGGCGAAGACCGGCTCGATGCCGCTGGAGACATTGCCGGCGAGCAGCGAGATCGTGCCGGTGGGCGCGATGGATGTCAGCAGCGCATTGCGGATGCCATGCGCGGCGATGGCATTGTAGATGTCCGGCGGCAGTGCCTGGATAAAGGGGCGCGCCAAAAAGGCGTCCCTGTCGTAAAGCGGGAAGGGCCCTTTTTCCTTCGCCAGCTCCACACTCATGCGGTAGGCGGCCTGGCTGATGGTGGCCAGCCAGCTCTGGATCAGCTCGATGCTGCGCGCCGATCCATATTTCACCCGGCAGAAGATCAACGCATCCGCCAGCCCCGTCACGCCCAGCCCGATCCGGCGCTTGGCGCGGGCCTCATGCGCCTGCGCCTCCAGGGGAAAGCGCGATACGTCAATGGCGTTGTCCAACATGCGCACGGCGGTGCCGGCAAGCTGTTCCAGCTCGGTCAGGTCCATCGCCGCATCGGCTTCAAAGGGGCGGCGCACCAGCTTGGCCAGGTTGATAGAGCCCAAAAGACAGGCGCCATAGGGCGGCAGGGGCTGTTCGCCGCAGGGATTGGTGGCGGCAATAGTCTCGCAATAGCTGAGATTGTTCACGGCGTTGATGCGGTCGATGAAGATCACGCCGGGTTCGGCATAATCATAGGTCGAGCGCATGATGGTGTCCCACAGGGCTTTGGCCTTGATGGTGCGATAGATCTTGCCGCCGAAGCTCAGCGCCCAGTCGCCATCACCCTTCACGGCTGCCATGAAGGCATCGCTCACCAGCACCGACAGGTTGAAATTTGTCAGCCGGCCGGCGGTGCGCTTGGCGGCGATGAATTCCTCGATATCGGGATGGTCCACAGCCAAGGTCGCCATCATGGCGCCGCGGCGCGAGCCGGCGCTCATGATGGTGCGGCACATGGCATCCCACACATCCATGAATGAGACCGGGCCGGATGCATCCGCGCCCACGCCCGCGACAGCAGCGCCTCTGGGCCGCAAGCTCGAAAAGTCATAGCCGATGCCGCCGCCCTGTTGCAGTGTCAAAGCGGCTTCGCGCAAGGCGGAAAAAATTCCGTCCATCGAATCTTCGATGGTGCCCATCACGAAGCAGTTGAACAGGGTTACGTTGCGCCCCGTGCCCGCACCGGCCAGGATCCGTCCGGCGGGAAGAAATTTGTGGCCCGACAGCGCGTGGGCGAATTTCTTGGCGCGCGCGATCCGTTGATCGGGCGCTTCGGCCTGCGCCAGCGCCAGCGCCACGCGCGCCCAGCTGTCGGCCATGTCGCGGTCTATCGGCGTGCCGTCTTGTGCCTTCAGCCGGTACTTCATGTCCCATATCGCATGGGAAATGGCCTGATGGGAGGGCTCGCTCATGGGCTGAAAAAGATCATATTGGGGGGGCCTGCGCCACAGCTATAGAGTGGCATGGTTGCCCAACTCACAAGCCGGACAAGGCATTGAAAATTCAGGGTAAAAGCGCCGCAGTGGCGGCTTCGATCCGCTGCTCGAGCAGTGTCATGAAGGCGTCGCGTTTCAATCCCGGCTCGATCGGCTCCAGAAATTGCAAAGTGATGGTTCCGGGGCGCTTGAGAAAACCGGTCCAATAGACACCGGAATTTAGCGCCACCGGCACGCAGGCCACATCCAGCAAGGCATAAAGAGCCGCCACGCCCGGTTTGTAATCCGGCGCGGCACCCGGCTTTTTGCGCGTGCCCTCGGGGAAGATGAGGATGGGGCGGCCTTCCGCCAGGACCTTTTTTGCCGCGTTGGACATTTCGCGCAGGGCCCGCGCGCCGCCGGCGCGGTCGACAGCGATGGCCGTCGATTTCCACAGGAACCAGCCATAGAAGGGAATGCGCAGCAGTTCACGCTTGAGCACGGTGGCGGGCTGATCCAACGCCAGATAGAGAGCCAGCGTGTCCCACATGCTCATATGTTTGGATGCCACCAGCACCGGACCCTTGGGCGGTCGCCCGCGAATTTCGAAATCGATTCCGGCCAAGACCTTCAGCCCCCAGAGCGTGACGTGCGACCAGATGCGTGCCAGCGACACGGTCGCAGCCCGAGGCAGAATCAACACGGGCAGGAAAATCAGCGACAAGATTGTGGTGACGAGCACAAACCACAGCAGGAACAAGGCCGAGCGCAACCAGAGAATCATCGCGCCAACCGCGTGGTCACCAGGCTGGCGAGATATTTGACATATTCGCGGTGCAACAGTTGAGCGGTGCGCGGATGCCGCCACCAACCGTTCAGTTCGACGCGGCTCTGATCCACCGGATAGGCGATCAGGGAAACGTCCGGCAGTACGGCGGAGAATTCGCGCATGGTGCGCGGCATGTGATAGCGGCCGGTGACGATCACCAGGCTGGAAAAACGATTCTCCCGCGCCCACTGCGCAGCCTCCTGGGCATTGCCGTGGGTATCCTCGGCGGCATAGCCGATATCGGCGCAGCAGGCGAAACGTGGCCCCCCTTCCGACATCTTGCCCACGGTCTCCTTGGTGGTTTCCTGAGCGACGCCGCTGACCAACAGCCGCTTGCCCACGCCGCGTTCGAGCAGCGCCACGGCGGTATCCAGCCGTTCATTGCCGCCCGTGAGGGCGACGATGCCTTCGGCGGTGGGCAGGGTGGTGGGTGTGGGCGGCAGGTGGCTGACGAACAGCACAAAGCCCAGCCCGTAACCCAGCACCGCCAGAAAAATCACGGCCAGAAAGACGCGCAAATCAGGGCTCCGGTTGGCGGAACAAGGATAGCAAACAGCTTTCGCCGCGCTCAAGCCGTTGCTAGTAGATGGCTTTAACGACGGATAAAACTGAAATTCGCGCTGTGGCCCAGGCGATCAGCGATGTGGCCATCGGTACGGCGCCGAGCCAGGGAAATTCGATCCATTTCAGGGATAGCGGCGGCAGGAAGGGCACGGCCTCGACGCCGAATATTTCCAGACCGCCCGCGCCCAGAAAGAACAACGTCGCACACAAGGTGCCCAGGGCGGCGGCGAACAGGGCCGACAGGAAGTAATGCCATTCCACCGCACGGGCGATGAAACTGGGCAGAGCACCCATCTGATGCAGCAGCGCCACCATCTCATGATGGGCGTCAAGACCGGCGCGGGTGGCAAAGGAAACCGCGGCCGCGGTGGCACCCGCGATCAGCAGCAATATCCCATAGGCGGAAAACCGCACCGCATCCGCCACCCCATGCAGCCGCGAGATCCAGCGCCGGTGGTCGTCCACACTGGCATGCGGCGCGGCCTTTTTCAGTTTCGCCGCCAGCCCATTCACGTCGATACTTTCGCCCGGCACGATGGTGGCGTCGATCAGCCGGGGCAAAGGAATGCCTGACACTGCGCCGTCCTTGCCGATCCAGGGTTCCACCAGGGCGTTGATCTGCGCATCCGACAACAGGCTCGCATGGGCTATGCCGGGGGTCGCATCCAACACCGACAGTGTAACCTTGGTTTCGCTATCCAGGCCGGCGCGCGCATCGCCCTGTTCGGGCGGCATCACCTGCACCGTGATGCGATCGGACAATCCGCTCTGCCAGCCATGGGCCGCGCGTGTCGCCACCAGCGATGCGCCCAATGCCAATGCTGCCAGGAACGCCATCACGGCGATGACGAAGTCCAAGGGTGCGGCGCCTTTGTCGCGCGGCAGGATATAGGTGGCCCGGTCGCTCATAAGAGTTCGCTCATGGGAATATGCTCATAGCGGCGTTCTCAATTCCACCAGCCGGCCTTCGATCAATCGCATCTCGCGCGCCCGCGTCGCCTCGACCAGAGCGCGGTCGTGGGTGGCGATCAGAACGGTGGTGCCCAGGCGGTTGAGTTCGGCGATCAGCCGGATCAGGCGCGCGCCCATTTCCGGATCGACATTTCCGGTCGGTTCGTCGGCGATCAGCAGGTCGGGGCGCGCCACAACGGCGCGGGCGATGGCTACGCGTTGCTGCTCGCCGCCCGACAAGGTCGGGGGCCTGGCCTGCATCCGGTCGCCCAGCCCCACCCAGGACAACAGCTCGCTCACGTCATGGGAAAAATCGCTGACCCGCTTGCCGGCCAGGCGCAGTGGCAGCGCGACATTGTCGAAGGCCGACAGATGGTCCAGCAGCCGGAAGTCCTGAAACACCACCCCGATGCGGCGGCGCAGGCCCGGCAAATCACGGCGCCGGGCCGTGGCCAGTTCGGCGCCAAACAGGGTGATCAGGCCGCGGCTTGGCGGCTCGGCGACATAGATCAGCTTCAAAAGCGTGGTTTTGCCCGCGCCCGACAGGCCGGTCAGGAAGGTGAATGACCCCGGTTCCAGCGAGAAGCTGATGTCGCGCAATACCTCCGGTCCCGAGCCATAGCGCATGCCGACATTTTCGAAGCGAACCATTGGGCGAACATAACCATATTTTGGTGCGAAAGCAGGGCTGTATGCCGCGCGGTGGCGCGAAATTTCCCCACCGCTTGCGATGATGGCCCCCGCCCCCTATTTTCGCTCCACATTCCACAGGCTTGGCATGATTCTCACCTGCACCTCTTGCGGTACACGCTATTCGGTTGACGGGTCGAAGTTTCCCGCTGCCGGGCGGACCGTGCGCTGTGCCAAATGCGGTCACAGTTGGCACCAGGCCGGCGAAACCGCGGAAGGCGAACCCGCGCCGCAGCCGGCCGCGGCCCCGGATGTGGCCGCTGATGCGCCAGAGTCCGATCCCGGCCCCTCGCCGACCCGCAGCTTTGCGCCCATGTCTGTGGCCGCTGAACCGCGCGCACCGATGGGACCCAAGATCGCGGCGGTCGCGGGCTGGGCCGGGCTGTTCGCCGTGGTGCTGCTGATCGTGGGCGCGGCGGTGCGCTATCGCCAGGACATCGTAAGCATCTGGCCGCAATCCGCCGGCGTCTATTCCAGCCTGGGGTTGCACGTAAATGCCAGCGGCATCGATTTCCGTCAGGTGGACTATCGCCGCGAGAACGAGGATGGCCAGGTCGTGCTGGCGGTGTCGGGCGTGATCGTCAATACCGGATCGCGCCAGCTGCCGGTGCCGCAGACCGTGCGTGTCACCTTGAGCGATGCCAGCAGCCATGAGATTTATCACTGGTCCTTCAAGCCCAATACCACGGTACTGGCTGGCGGGCAGTCGGTGCCGTTTGTGACGCGGCTTGCCAGCCCGCCCGCCGCCGCGCGCCATCTGGAAGTGCGCTTCGCCAAAGACGGGTCTTGATGGCGCCTGACGTTCTTTTTTCCGCCGAGCAGATCCAGGAGCGGGTGAGGGCGGTGGCGCGGCAGATCGCGGGCGCGCCCCTGGTGCCCGACATCGCCATGCCGGTGCTGGTGGGCGGCTTTGTCTTTGCCGCCGACCTGCTGCGGGCGCTGGTCTGGGAAGGCGTATCGATGGACGTGGAGATGATCTGGTTGCGCTCCTATGGCGATAAGCGGGTGGCCAGCGCCATTTCGATGATCGCGGGCCCCTCCGAGCAGATTACGGGCCGGCATGTGCTGGTAATCGACGGCGTACTGGATGCGGGGCGTACCATCGCCAAGGCCGTGTCGCTGATCCAGGCGGCGGGCGCCGCCAGCGTGCAGGTGGCGGTGATGCTGGACAAGCAGCGCAGCGATGCCGTGGCCAAGGCGGATTATGTCGGCTTTACCGCCGGCAATGATTTTGTCGTGGGCTATGGCATGGACGATGCGGGCCGGTATCGTGGGTTGCCCTATATTGGCAAGGTGCCGAGCTAACTTCACCACTCGACAACTTAGTGCGCGACCGGGTCAGAACGCCTTCAGCAGCCGGTCCAGATAATCGCGCTCGGCTTGCGGCCGGTTCATCTGGGCGGCGCGGCGGCGCAATTCTTCCAGAATCTGCCGGGCGCGGGCCAGATCGGTGGCGCCGGGAATCTTGACGCCGGAACTGCCCAATGGCGAAGCGCTGCGCCCCAGCGGATCCTCGCGTCCACCACCTTGCGTGCTTCTGCCCTGTTGTGCCTCGTCGGCCAGCGCCTGCGCGCCCTGGCGCAAGGCGTCCAGCGCCTGGTTCTGCGAGCTTCCCGCATTGCTCAAATCCTTGCGGCCCAGCGAGCTTTGCGCCTCGCCCATCGCCTTGCCCGCCTCGCGCAGTTTCTGCCCCGATTTTCCCTCCATGCCCTTGAGCGAATCCTGCAATTCCTTTTCCAGGTCATTCTGCTGCTTTTGCAGGCCCTGGGTGCCGCCATCCTTGGGATCGGCCTGGCCCTGTTGCTGGCGGAAGGTCTTGTCCAGCAGCGCGCGCTGCTTGCCCATCAGATTGCCGAATTTCTGCAGTTTTTCGTTCTGCGCCTTGTTCTGGCCGTCGCCCTTGCCGCTTTGGGTCATGCGCATGTTTTCCAGCATCGATTGCAGCATCGCCAGAAGCTGGGCGGCTTTCTGGCGCTCGCCGGCCTGCGACAATTTCTGGATCATCTGCATGAGTTGCTGGACATCGTTCATGCCCAGCATCTTGGTGTCGGGCGACATGGGCTGCTGACCCGGCGGCGGCGGATTGGCGGCCAGGGCATCGACATAACGCTTCATGGCCTCGTTGTAGCGTTTTAAAAGTTCATCAATCACTTCCTGCGGTGCGCCCGAGGCCAGCGCGGCGGTGATCATCATTTGCAGCTTGCGTAGCTCTTCCGCCGCCGACAGCAGCCCGCCGCGTTCCAGTTTCAGCGCGGTCTGCCACAACAGGTCTTCCACGCGTGCGATATCGGCGTCGCTTCGGGCGTTTTTCACCCCGTTAAAGGCGCTGCGCAGGGCGAGGAAGATGTCGTTCTTGCCCTGGTAGAAACGCTCCGGGTCTATCGCCAGCGCGTCCAGGGTCAGCACCACGGTCTTGCGGCCCGCCGCATCAAAGGTCGCCAGATGTTGGCGCTGTTCTATCAGGGCGCGGGCCAGGGGATCGGTGAAGATGCGCGCGGGCAGCCGGAAATTGAACGGCGCGCTCATCCCTTTTTGGCCGATGGCATCGCGCGCCTCAAGCCGTCCCTCCACCATCAATCCGGCATAGGGATGACCCGTAAGGTCCAGGTAACTGTTCTGGTCCACATGCCGGACATTGGCCCCCGGCAAGGGCAATTCCACCACCAACGCCTTGCCATGGCCGCCTTTGGGCATCAGCACGGCGCGCGCACTGGCAATGCCGTAATCATCGTCACTTTTGAAAGCGAATTTGGTGGCAAGCTGCTCGGTGCGCGATGGCTGGGCGGTCAAGGCGATGACGGGTGCCGTGTCCGCGGCCGCCTGGATATTCCATCTGCCGATGGCATGTCCGCCCACCTGCACCCGAACCCGCGCATCGCTGGACAGGATCACATTGCTGGAATATTCGCCGTCCTCGCCGGTAAAACGCGGCGCGGCATTGTTGCCGGCGGCCAGACCCGGGGTGCGCGGCGCGCCATGAACGCGCAGATTCAAGACCGAACCCTGCGGCACCCGGATCACCTGGTTGTCGTCCATGTGCAATGACGTCAGCGGCATTCCGGTATAGGGCGGCGGGTCGATCCAGGCATCCAGCGTGGCGTTGGCGCCTGCACCGCTGTCAAAGGCGCCCGCCAATCGCGCGCCGATATCCCCTCGCGCCAGTACCAGACCCGCCAACAGAGCGATCACGACGATCCAGCGCAAGCCATGCGGGTCGCGGGCGGCAATATCGGCATGGGGCAGCGCGATGCGGAAGCTGCCGGGCAAAGGGCGTGAGCGGTGCAGCGCCCACAAGGCGCGGGAAAAAGGATCGTCGCCCACCAGCACGTCATGCCGCTCGGAAATCGGACGATGCGCAAACCCGCTATCACGTTCCAGGCGGCGCGCCGCGTCAAGGCTGCGGGGCCAGGCGAAATCCTCAAAGCCGTCATAAAGCGATAGCGCGCTTGCGGTGACGGTGGCGGCCAAGAGCAGCGCCTGCAGCGGCCATGGCACAAAGGCGAACAGGCCGGCCAGCGCCAGGGCAAGATAAAAACCGATACAGCCGAGCGCCGGCCAGAGCCGCGGCAGCACGTGCTCGATCGCCAAGATCGCGCGCGCCAGCGCGATCTTGGTGGCCGGCGGATCAGTCCACCAGCCAGTCTGGGATGCGGTCCTTGGCGATGAGGTCGGCATAGGTCTCCCGGGGCCGCACGATGCCCCATTGCTCGCCCGACACCAAGACTTCTGGGGCGGCGGGCCGCGCATTGTAATCGCTGGCCATCACCGCGCCATAGGCGCCGGCCGACAGGATTGCCACAAGATCGCCATTTTTGAGTTCCGGCAGCGCCCGTCCTGCCGCGAACAGGTCGGATGTCTCGCACACCGGTCCTACCACGTCATATTCGGGGCGTGGCGAGCCGACAGCGGGCTGCGCCACGGCCACGATGTGGTGATAGGCGTCATACATGGCGGGGCGGATCAGATCGTTCATGCCCGCATCGATGATCAGGAAAGTCTTGGCCTCGCCGCGCTTGACGTAGATCACGCGGCTGACCAGCACGCCGGCATTGGCGGCGATCAGACGGCCGGGCTCAAACGACAGGGAGCAACCCAGCTTCTTGGTCACCCGCGCCACCATCGCGCCATATTCGCTGGGGTCCGGCGGCGGCATATTGCTGTTCTCGTAAGGAACACCCAGTCCGCCGCCCAGATCCAGGCGGGTAATGTTGTGGCCGTCGGCGCGCAGCTGCGGCACCAATTCGGCGACCCGGCGGAACGCGGCCTCGAACGGCGCCAGATCGGTGATCTGGCTGCCGATATGCACATCGATCCCGACAATTTCGATATGCGCCAGTTTGGCCGCATGGCTATAGGCTTCTTGCGCGCGGCGGAAGGGAATGCCGAACTTGGTTTCCGCCGTGCCGGTTGTGATCTTGGCGTGCGTCTTGGCATCCACATCGGGATTGATGCGCAAGGTGACCGGCGCGCGCATGTTCAGACCACGGGCGACCTCGTCCAGTGCCGCAAGCTCGGGCTCGCTTTCGACATTGAACTGATAGATGCCGGCCTCGAGGGCGCTGTGCATCTCCGCTTGCGTCTTGCCGACGCCGGAGAACACGATTTTACCGGCGGGAATGCCGGCCGCCAACGCCTTGGCCAGCTCTCCGCCCGACACGACATCGGCGCCCGCGCCCAATTTGGCCAATGTTTTGAGCACCGCCATATTGCCGTTGGCCTTGACCGAGAAGGCGATCAGCGAGCCTTGCGGCAAGGCATCGGAAAAAACCCTGTAATGGCGTTCCAGGGTGGCGGTGGAATAGCAATAAAACGGCGTGCCGACCGCCTCGGCCAGCAGGTCCAGCCGCACGCTTTCCGCGCACAGCACGCCATCTCTGTATTCAAAATGATTCATGGTGCTCGATTTGGGGCCGCGATCAACGGCCCAGCGGATAGGGAGGCTTGGAAGGATCATGTTCGTCGCGCGGCGTGGCTTTGCCGCCCGGCTTCACCAGATCGTTTTTGACGCCGCAGCCCGCCAGCAAAAGCGCCGTCAAGGCGACAAGCAGAACGCGTTTCATCTCAGGATGCTCCGCCAATGGTGCAGCTGTTCCTTGACCCGCGCGGGTGCGGTACCGCCCAGGCTCATGCGCGAATTCACGCTGGCCTCCGGCGAAAGAACCTTGAACACTTCGGCGGTGATGGCGGGCTCGATCGCCTGCATGTCGGCCAGAGCCAGCTTGTCCAAACTCACACCCTTGTCTTCGGCGACCTTCACAATCGAACCGGCGATGTGATGGGCCTCGCGGAACGGTTTTTTGAGAACCCGCACCACCCAGTCGGCCAGATCGGTGGCGGTGGGAAAGCCGGGCTCGCAGGCGGCGCGCATCTTTTCCGCATTTGCCGTCAGGTCCGCCACCATCGCCGCCATCGCCGCCAGCGACAGTTCCAGCGTGTCGGCGGCGTCGAACACCCGTTCCTTGTCTTCCTGCAAATCGGTGCCATAGGTCAGCACAAGGCCCTTGACCACCGTGGCCAGTGCCACGAAGTCGCCCAGCACCCGGCCGGTCTTGCCGCGGATCAGTTCGGCGGCATCGGGATTGCGCTTCTGCGGCATGATCGACGAGCCGGTGGTGAAAGCGTCCGACAGTCGCACAAAGCCGAAGGCAGGCGTCGACCATTGCACGATCTCGCCCGCCAGGCGCGACAGATGCGTGGCCGCGATCGTCGCCGCCGCCAGATATTCCAGGGCAAAGTCGCGCGCCGAGACCGCATCGAGCGAATTGCGCATCGGCCGCGCGAAGCCGAGCGCCTTGGACGTCACATCGCGATCGATCGGAAACGGCGTGCCTGCGAGTGCTGCCGCGCCGAGTGGCGACTCGTTCAGGCGCTTGCTCGCATCGGAAAAACGCCCGCGGTCGCGATAGAACATCTCGACATAGGCCAGGCAGTGATGGCCGAACGTCACCGGTTGTGCGGGCTGCATGTGGGTGTAGCCCGGCATGATCGTGGCGTAGTGCGCTTCCGCCTGTCCGTGCAGTGCACGCTGCAAGGCTTCGAGTCCCTGATCGGCGCGAACGCACGCCTCGCGCAGCCACAACCGGAAGTCGGTTACGACCTGGTCGTTGCGCGAGCGAGCCGTGTGCAGCCGCCCCGCCGCATCGCCGATCAGCTCCCTGAGCCGCGACTCGATGTTGAGATGGATGTCCTCGAGCGCGCGGCTGAATGCGAATGTGCCGTCCGCGATCTCGTTCTCGATCAGGTCGAGGCCGCGGATAATCGCCTCGCAATCGGCTTGTCCGATGATCTGCTGCATGGCGAGCATGCGCGCATGGGCTTTGGAGCCGGCGATGTCCTGCACCGCCAGCCGTTTGTCGAAATCGATGGAGGGCGTTATGACCTCCATGATGGATGCGGGACCGCGTGCGAACCGGCCGCCCCACATTTTGTTCGTAACCATGAGCCGCCCGTGACGCTCTCTCGTTGGCATTACATTGTAATAGGAGCCGCCGTCCTGAGTGTAGCGGTGCTAGCTGTTCTATATGTGATGCCGGGCCGCAGTGTCCACGACGCGGCAGTCCCGCCGGCCGAACTGGCGCCGTTTACGGCGGACCAGAGCCCGTTAGCCCTCCCGCCGGTGGCCTTCAACGATTCGACGGGAAAGCTTGTGTCGCTGACCGGGTTCCGGGGCCGCTATGTGCTGCTCAATCTGTGGGCGCCGTGGTGTGCACCCTGTGTGCGCGAGCTGCCGTCGCTGGCAAAGCTCAAATCCGCCCTCCCGCCTGGTTGGTTCGAAGTCATCGCCGTCGATGTCGGCCGCGACACGGCCGCCGATGCGCGCAGCTTTCTGGATGCGCACGACGCAAAGGCGCTGGCGACCTATGTCGATTCCAAACTCGCGCTGCTGCGCGCCTTTGGGGCCTATGGCCTGCCGCTGACGGTACTGATTGATCCGCAAGGCCGCGAGATCGGCCGCGCGCTTGGACCTGCAACCTGGGACTCGCCGGAATCGATCGACTATTTCCGCACACTGGCGGCGGCGAAGACGGAGTGAGCTTCAACGCTCTCCTCAATGTCATGGCCCGCCGGAGTGCGGGCCACTCAGATGGGGACATGCTCGGAACAGAAAGTTTGGTCGCAGTCCTTGCTTGTGAATGCTACGCCCTTCATCACCTGGGTGGCCCGCAGTCGCGGGCCATGACAGTTAAGAAGCTGAGTTGGACCGGCTACGTCGCGATCGCCCGAGCTGCGTCATAATCTTCCCACATTGACGTACAATCGATCAGCGCGCGCTCGCGCATGGCGCGGTCGATGGCCATGACGGTGAGGCCGGCTTCCATCGAATCGTGCACCGTGACCGGAAACGGCGCGCGGCCTTCGAGCGCGGCAAGCAGGTCCGTGGCCATGGCCTGGTCGGCGCCGTTGTGATTGTCGTCGGTGCGGCCCGCATAGTCGATGCGCTCGGGCTTGTTCTTGTCCATCGCGCCGCGGACCATCAGCTTGTTGCGCACCAGGTCGGCGATCAAGGTGCCGCTGGTGCCGGCAATGTACCAGCGCCGCTCGCCAAGGCTGACGTGACTGTTGGAGTGAAACGACAGCTGCATGCCGCCGGAATATTCCACGATCGCCGTCTGGTGGTCGGCGACGTCCATGTCGGAATGAAAGGCGTCATTGGCGCCCGCCCAACCGGCATCGCGCATGGCGTAGGCGGGTGAGCCATCGCTGTATGTCCGCGCCACATCCGTGCGGCTCGAATTGAAGATGCGTTTGCCGCCGAAGCTGGCCACGCGCAGCGGACGTGCCCGCGTCAGGCGCCCGAAAATATCGAAATCATGGCACACCTTGTCGAGGAAGTAGGAGCCGCCCCACTCTTCCTTGCGCCGCCAGTTGCGCGCCAGATACCCGCCATGTTCGGGCGGCAGATGTTCGGTCGCATCCATCGAGACCAGATCACCGAGCTGGCCGGAGTCCACACGCGCGATGGTCTCGCGCACGATCGGCATGGAGCGCATTACCAGTCCGATGTGCAGCGGCGGGATTTTCTTGGCTGCGAGATGCCGCGCCAGCGCATAGGTCTCCTCCTGCGTGCGCACGATCGGCTTCTCGGCAAAGATGGGATAGCCGGCCTCGAAGGCGGCGAGCAGATGCTCGTAGTGCAGATGGTTGGGCGAGCCGATCATCACCAGATCGAATGGCCCGTCGGCGAACAGCGCCTTGATGCTGGGATAGGACATACCCGGTGCGATATCGCGTTCTGCCAGGATGGGAAGTCCGACGGGCCGGGGATCGACATAGCCCGCGACATTCAACTTCCAGCCGACCTCGTCCATGGCACGCAGGACGTGCGCGATGCGTTGGCCCAGACCGATGACAGCGATGCGATAGGTTTTCATGCCCGCCACGCTAGCCGCTGCCGCCAGAGCGAGAAAGGCTTTTTCCCGGGCACAATTGATGATTGCCCAGCGACAGCCGATGAAATCTAATAAGCCGCGTAGACAGCACTGAAGGGAGTGATGTCATGACTGCTCACAAGATCGTCGCACACGATGCCTGGCTTGCTGCGCGCAAGGCGTTTCTCGCGAAGGAGAAGGAACTCACTCGGCTACGCGATCAGCTCAGCGCCGAACGCCGCGCCCTGCCATGGGAGAAGGTCGAAAAGACCTATCATTTCACCGGTCCGAACGGCGAGACCAGCCTCTCCGACCTGTTCGCGGACAAGAGCCAGCTCGTGGTCTATCACTTCATGATGGGACCGGACTGGGCGGAGGGCTGCAAGTCCTGTTCTTTCTGGGCCGACAATTTCGATGGCATTGGAATCCATCTGAAGCATCGCGATGTGAGTTTCATGGCCGTTTCCCGCGCGCCACTGGCCAAGCTTCTGGACTATCGCAGGCGCATGGGCTGGTCGTTTCCCTGGGTGTCGTCGTTCGGCAGCGATTTCAATTTCGACTATCAGGTTTCGTTCACGCCGCAGCAGCTCGCGGCGGGCGAGGCCTATCACAACTACGAGGTCCATCCCAACACGATGACGGAGCTCGCCGGCTTCAGCGTGTTCTTCAAGGACGAGTCCGGCGCGATCTTCCATACCTATTCGACCTATGCGCGCGGTCTGGACATGCTCAACGGCGCCTACCACATCCTCGACCTGGTACCGAAGGGCCGCGACGAGGGCGCTCTCAAGGCCACCATGGAATGGCTGCGCCGCCACGACCAGTACGAAGACTGAGCCCGGCTCAGATCTTCGTCGCGTTGAGGATCAGCGACAGCGGCACGAACGGTGCGCCGGGCGGCAAGGTCCAATAGTCTTCGTCCGCCTTGATCAGCTGCTGAAGTCCTTGCCAGGGGATGTGGCAGCCTTCCTCGATGCCGTCGATGCGAAAGCCGGCGGCGATGGCGCAATTGAGGATTTTCGCCATGCCGTGGAGGAACATGACGTTGCGATGCGCCTTCAGGCTTCCCGGACCTGCATAGTCACCCTGGTTGGCGAGCTTCAACGGCACGTCGCTGTCATAGTCGTAGCGCACGCTGAAAGGCAGCGCAGGTTCGCGCGGGTGATCGTCGAGACTCATCAGATAGGGATGTGCTTCGGCGAGGAACAGACGCCCGCCGCGCTTGAGCGCCTTGGCAGCCGTACGCATCCAACTCGCCATGTCATGCATCCAGCAGATCGCCCCCCAGGATGCGAAGACGATGTCGAACCCTTTGAGCTCCGGCGGCGGGGTCAGAACGTTGGCGCGAACGAACTTCGCCGTCAGTCCCGTTTCCTTGGCGAGCGCACGTGCCGTGGCGATCGCGTCCTTGGAAAAGTCGAGCCCCGTCACATCGGCGCCCATGCGTGCGAGTGACAGCGTGTCGAGTCCGAAATGACATTGCAGATGCAGCAGCTTCTTGCCGCGCACCTTGCCGATGCCGTCGCGCACGATGGGATCGAGAATATTCTCGCCGCGCCGGAATGCCGCCGTGCGGTAGCCCGGCGAGTCCACATGGCGCCGCGCCATCTCGTTCCAGTAGGCGAGGTTGGTTTTGGTGTAGTTGGCCATCGTGCGCCCCGGAGCAATGGCCCGCTTCCTAACAGCGCAAGGCTCCTCGCGCTACGAGGCCGCCGGAAAACGGGGCGCGGGAGCTTTACCGTGTCGGAACGGGATGTTCGCCGCGATAGTCGTAGAAACCCCGGCCGGTCTTCTGGCCGAGCCAGCCGGCTTCGACATATTTCACCAGCAGCGGGCAGGGCCGGTACTTGGAATCCGCAAGGCCTTCGTAGAGCACTTGCATGATCGACAGACAGGTATCCAGCCCGATGAAGTCGGCAAGTTGCAGCGGGCCCATCGGATGGTTGGCGCCGAGCCGCATGGCCGTGTCGATCGCCTCGACATTTCCGACGCCCTCATAGAGCGTGTAGACCGCCTCGTTGATCATCGGCTGCAGGATGCGGTTGACGATGAAGGCCGGGAAATCTTCGGCATAGGCGGCGGTCTTGCCGACGCGTTTGACGATCTCCAGCGCCGCCTGAAACGTCGTGTCGTCGGTGGCGATGCCGCGGATCACTTCCACCAGCTGCATCATCGGCACCGGATTCATGAAGTGAATGCCGATGAAATGCTCGGGACGATCGGTCGCCGTGGCCAAACGCGTCACCGAGATCGACGAGGTGTTGGTCGCCACCAGCGTATTGGGCGAAAGACGCGGGCAAAGTTCCTGGAAGATCTTCTTCTTGGTCGCTTCATCCTCGGTGGCGGCCTCGATGACCAGATCGCGGTCCTTCATGTCGTCCAGCGCCTGGGTAACGCGAATGCGCTTCAATGCCGGCGCGATGAGTTCGTCCTTGATCAGGCCGCGCGCCGCCTGGCGGTGCATGTTCTTGTCGATCCGCTCCAGCGCCTTGGCCAGCGTTTCTTTGTTGATGTCGTCGAGAACCACGTCATATCCCGCCAGCGCGAGCACGTGCGCGATGCCGTTGCCCATCTGGCCGGCGCCGATGACGCCGATGCGTTCAATTGTCATGCGCTTCGATCCTCGGACTATTTATAGCCCATCTTCGTCAGCTCTTCGTCCATCTCAGGCACTGCTTTGAACAAATCCGCGACAAGCCCGTAGTCGGCGACCTGGAAGATCGGCGCCTCTTCGTCCTTGTTGATCGCGGCGATGACCTTGGAATCCTTCATGCCCGCCAGATGCTGGATCGCGCCGGAAATGCCGACGGCGATGTAGAGCTCCGGCGCCACGACCTTGCCGGTCTGGCCCACCTGGTAGTCGTTCGGGGCGAAACCGGCGTCGACCGCAGCGCGACTGGCGCCGACGGCGGCGTGCAGCTTGTCGGCGATCTTGTCGAGCATGTGGAAGTTGTCGCCCGACTGCATGCCGCGCCCGCCGGAGATCACGATCTTGGCGGAGGTCAGCTCGGGACGTTCGGACTTCGACAACTCCTCGCCAACGAATTTGGACATGCCCGGATCGGTCGCGGTGGAGATTTTCTCGATTGCCGCCGAACCGCCTTCACCCGCCGCCTTGAAGGTGGTGGTGCGCACGGTGATGACCTTCTTGCCGCCGCCGGACTGGACCGTGGCGATAGCGTTGCCGGCATAGATCGGGCGCTGGAACGTGTCGGCGTTGTCGACCGCGATGATCTCGGAAATCTGCGCCACGTCGAGCTTGGCGGCAACCCGCGGCATGTAGTTCTTGCCGTTGGTAGTAGCGGGCGCGAGGATCGCGTCATATTTGTCCGCGAGCGACAGGATCAACGTCTCCATCGTCTCGGCGACCATCTTCGCATAGAGCGGATCGTCGGCGAGAAGAACCTTTTCCACACCCGCGATCTTGGCAGCCGCGGTGGCGACGGCGTCCGCGCCCTGTCCCGCAACGAGCACATGCACCGGTCCGCCGACCTGGGCGGCGGCGGTCACCACCTTCGCGGTCGCTTCCTTGAGAATCTTGTTGTCGTGTTCGGCAATAACGAGCGAAGCCATCTTCAGATCACTCCCGCTTCGTTCTTGAGCTTGTCGAGCAGCTCGGCCACGGTCTTCACCTTGACCCCGGCCTGGCGCTTCGGCGGTTCGCTGACTTTGAGAACCTTCAGCTTGGGTGCGATGTCCACGCCATAGTCGGCGGGCGATTTCTCGTCGATCGGTTTCTTCTTGGCCTTCATGATGTTGGGCAGGGAGGCGTAGCGTGGCTCGTTGAGGCGAAGGTCGACGGTCATCACTGCGGGAAGTTTCACTTCGACGGTTTGCAGGCCGCCGTCGATCTCGCGCTCGATCTGGGCGGTGCTGTCGCCGAGCTCCAGCTTGTGCGCGAAAGTGCCTTGCGCCCAGCCAAGCAACGAGGCCAGCATCTGGCCGGTCTGGTTGCTGTCGTCGTCGATCGCCTGCTTGCCGGTGATGACCAGCTGTGGCTTTTCGATATCGCAGATGGCTTTGAGGATCTTGGCGACCGCAAGGGGTTCGACCTCGGCGTCGGTCTTCACCAGGATGCCGCGGTCGGCGCCCATGGCGAGCGCGGTGCGGATGGTTTCGCTCGCCTGTTGCGGGCCGATGGATACGGCGATGACTTCGGTGGCTTTGCCTTTTTCCTTCAGGCGCACCGCTTCTTCGACGCAGATCTCGTCGAACGGGTTCATGGACATTTTGACATTGGCGAGGTCCACGCCGGACTGATCCGCCTTCACGCGAACCTTCACGTTGTAGTCGATCACCCGCTTGACGGGCACCAGTACCTTCATGTCTGCGAATTTCCCTGATCGATGGCGGTTGGTTTAGCTTGGGCGCGCGATGCGCGTGCCGCGTTTTTAGGTGACCGCCCCCTCTTGTGCGGCGCAAAAACTAGGTCCGGCCCTTGGCCCTGTCAACGAACCGTCATTCCGGTTTCGTTGAGGAAACAAGGCCAATGAATCCTTCGGTATTTTGGGTGCGATGCAGCATTTTGTGGATATGTGCGTCATTCCGCCGCAAGACGGCAGAGAGAGACGGTGAGACTGAACTTATCCGAAGTCGGATCCCGCCAGAGCCCCTTTTCACCATGGCCGGCCTCCGAGCCGGCCACCCAGCGCTTGAACAAGTCTTCCAGCGCGCCGACGCGCGCTGACTAGGTGGCCGCCTCAAGGGCGGCCATGGTGTTGAGGAGTGTAATTTGAAAACGCGTTAGCGAGTCGTTTCGTCGAGCAGCCGATCCGTCTGCGCACAAAGCGCGTCTTGGCCAATCGCGTGCGCTTCGGCGATGACGTGCGGCGCGCCGGATGGATCGGAGCCAAAGATGAGGATCTGTTTCCAATAGGCGATGCCGCCATGTTCGTACCACGCGTACCAGCGCTCGCCGATCTCGCCGCCGCGGATGAAGCGATCGAACGGCGCCGGCTTTGTCACCACGTCGCCATTGTTGAAGAACTCGCCGCGGTCGGCCATCTCGCCGACGCGATCATGCAGCGCTTTTTGAATCGGGCCGGGCAGTTGCTTGAGCGAGGCCACGCTCGTCGAACGATGCACGAAGGTGCAGGTGAAGTCGGGATTGGCTGGTTCGACCGGCTTGGCGGCGACACAGCCACAGAGTCCAAATGCCGCCATCGCTGCCGCGGCAGCGCGCGCCATCATTTCAACGAACCGAGATAGGCGACGACGTCGTCCGCCTGCTTGGGATTGCTGATACCGCCGAACGCCATCTTGGTGCCGGGCACCAGGCGCGCCGGAGCGGTGATCCAGGACTTGAGCTTGTCGTTCGTCCAGGTGATGCCCGAATTCTTTAGCGCACCGGAGTACATAAAGCCGGGCGCCGAGGCGGATTTGCGGCCGGCCACACCGAACAGGTTCGGACCAAGGCCATTGGGCCCGCCCTTTTTCACCGTGTGGCAGATCGCACAGCGGGCGAAGATCGTCTTGCCGTTGCCGGCGTCTGCGGCGTGGGCCGACGAGACAAGCAACGCGATGGCCGCGGCGGACAGGAAAAGCGTGCGCATGAAGGTCTCCGGATTGGTCCTCTGGATCATATTGAAAACTAAGGCATTGCGAAGGCGGGTACGCGTCAGCGCTTGGCGCCGCCCGATCTGGCGGATTCTATCGCGGCGCGAAATGCGACGGGATCGGCGATGTCGGGCAGGTCGATGTGATCGACGCCCGTACCCTCGATGCGCAGATGGCCGTAGCCCACGATCTGGCCCCAGAAGGTCTGCGTCATGCTCACGCCTTCGATATTCGGCAGCGCGACCTCGTAGGTCCTGATGTTGAACAGCCCGGTCTTCTCGACGAAGCGGTGCGTGGTGATGCCGATCTCGGTCGTCCGCTTGCGCACCATCATCCGCACGAAGATGACGATTCCGATGATGCACCAGCCCAGGAAGATCAGCGCCAGCCATGCCTTGAAGGAGTACCACCAGCTGAATTGGGCGCGCGCGACCAGCGTTTCCCCCTGGCCAAGTGATTGTTCGATGTAGGACATGAAGCTCTCCCGCGAAGCTAGCCGAAGCATAGCAAGCGATAGGACCAGTTGGCCGCAAACTCCGCTGTCATTTCCAGCAGAGCCAACCTTAGAAGTATCGCGCCCTCAATGATCCTCATGATCCGGCAAGAGGACCTCGCGAAGCCCCTTGTGATTGGGCCGCGAGACCACGCCGTCCTGCTCCATGCGTTCGATCAGGCTGGCGGCGCGGTTGTAACCGATCTGCAGGCGGCGCTGGATGTAACTTGTCGTCGCCTTGCGTTCGCGCGCCACGATGGCGAGCGCCTTGTCGTAAAGATCGTCACCGGTGTTGCCGCCGCCCGACCCCATCAAGGCATAAGGATCGTCGACGTCCTCGTCCGGCTCTTCGGTCACCGCGTCGAGATATTCCGGCGTGCCTTGCGTCTTCAGGAAACGCACCACGTCCTCGACTTCGTGATCGGTTACGAACGGTCCGTGAATGCGCCGGATGCGGCCACCCGCCATCATGTAGAGCATGTCGCCCTGGCCGAGCAGCTGTTCGGCACCTTGTTCGCCGAGGATGGTTCGGCTGTCGATCTTGCTCGTCACCTGGAACGAGATGCGGGTCGGGAAATTCGCCTTGATCGTGCCGGTGATGACATCGACCGAAGGGCGCTGCGTGGCCGCGATCAAATGGATGCCGGCGGCGCGCGCCATCTGTGCCATGCGCTGCACCGCGCCTTCGATCTCCTTGCCCGAGATCATCATCAGGTCGGCGACTTCGTCGACCACCACGACGATGAACGGCATGAGCTCGAGTTCGAGCAATTCGTCTTCGTAGATCGGCTTGCCGGTCTCGCGATCAAATCCGGTCTGCACCGTGCGCTTGAGCTGCTCGCCCTTTTCCTTGGCCTTGCGGATGCGGTCGTTGAAGGCTTCGACGCCGCGCACGCCAAGCTTGGACATCTTGCGATAGCGCTCTTCCATTTCGCGCACCGCCCATTTGAGCGCGACCACGGCCTTGCGCGGATCGGTGACGACCGGGCACAGCAGATGCGGAATGCCGTCATAGACCGACAGTTCGAGCATCTTGGGATCGATCATGATCATGCGGCACTGATCCGGCGGCATGCGGTAGAGCAGGGACAGGATCATCGTGTTGAGGCCGACCGACTTGCCGGAACCCGTCGTGCCGGCCACGAGCAGGTGAGGCATCTTGGCGAGATCGGCCATCACCGGCTCGCCGCCGATGGTCTTGCCGAGCGCCAAGGTCAGCGGTGCGCGCGCCTTGTCGTATTCCGCGCTCGACAGCATCTCGCGCAAGTACACAGTTTCGCGCGTCTGGTTGGGCAGTTCGATGCCGATCACATTGCGCCCCGGGATCACGGCGATACGCGCCGCCACCGCGCTCATCGAACGGGCCACGTCGTCGGAGAGCGAGATCACGCGGCTCGATTTGACGCCGGCGGCCGGCTCGAACTCATAAAGCGTCACCACCGGTCCCGGGCGCACCGCCATGATGCGGCCCTTGACGCCGAAATCGGTCAGCACCGCTTCCAGCATGCGCGCATTTTCTTCCAGCGCATCGTCGGACAGCGCGGTCGCGTCGTGAACATGCACCGCCTCGTTCAGCAGGCCGAGCGCGGGAAGCTGATACTCGCTGGAGACGAGATCGAGTGCCGGCTGCCGGCCGCGCTTGGCGGGCGCCTGGGCGCGTCGCGCTTCGTCGCGCTTGACCCGGCTCTCGCGGCGTTCGGCAAGCCTGGTCGCGGCGATGGGCTGGGGCGCAACGTCGAGCGCATAACCATCGTCGTCGGAGTCCTCGTAGAACTCAGGCTCCAGTTCGTCATGGTCGTAGTCGCGCGCCAACGACAGGCGCGGGATATGGAGCAGCGATCCTGCCCAAAGCAATGCCGCCGGAATATTGGCAAGCCCGCGCAGGACCGGTTTGGCGCGCAAGCCGGTGGCGATGAAGGCCAGCGGCAAGCCAGCCGCCAGCAGCAGCAACGGCATGACGATTCCAATCCAGCTCTGGCCATATACCTCGCCGGCCCGCGCCGAGAGCCCAGCGACGGAGATGCCTATCAGTCCGCCCGTTCCGGCCGGCAACGTCAATGGCGCGGGAAAAATACCAAGGCCGGCCGCGACCAGGAACGTTCCCATCGGCCAGGCGAAGCCGCGCCAGAACACGCGGCGCAAGGTCTTGCCGCGCATCGCAACGAACCCCCAGGACAGCAGCGGCGCGAGGAACAGGATCGAGGCCAGACCGAAGCCTTGCAACAGCAGGTCCGCCGCCGTCGCACCAAGACCGCCCAGAAGATTGGAGGGTTCAACGCCGGTTGCGTTGTTCAGGCTGGCGTCGCGCGAATCGTAACTGAACAGTGCGACGAGGGCGGCCGTCGTGCTCAGGATCAGCACCACCGCCACGCTGCGCCGTATGACGATCTGCGTCAGATGCGCCAGAGAGCGGCGCGCCTCGGCCAGCGCGTCCGCCATGGCTGCGCTTTTGGACCGCGGCTGGTAGACGCCGCCCGCCATCATCCGCCGCGTGGCTTGGCTCATGCCCGCTCCGTGTCCAGGACTTCGACCATCCTTTCGAGTGCCGCCATAATGGTTGATAGGTCGTTAACGAGCGCCACACGGATGTAGGAAAAGCCAGGGTTTGTAAGGGTTTTCCCGGGTTCGATTTCTCGGCCCATATAGGCGCCGGGCAGCGTGCGCACACCGGCCTCGCGCCAGAGTTTCAGCGCCGTCTCCTCGCCATTGCCGACATCGAGCCAGAGGAAAAATCCGCCCTCCGGAATGCGAAATCCAGCGCGGTTGCCGAGCATGCGCTGCGCCAGGCGGAACTTTTCCCGATAGCCCTCGCGATTGGCGATCACATGCGCTTCATCGGACCACGCAGCGGTCGAAGCGGCGATGATCGGCAACGGCACTTGCGGTCCGGCATAGTTTCGAAAGCCACGGAAGCGTTCGATCATCTGCGCATCGCCTGCGACGATGCCCGAGCGCAATCCCGGCAGGCCGGAACGCTTCGAGAGCGAATGAAAAGTCAGCAGCCGCGCGTAGGGCGCGCCACGCATCGGCAGCGCGCTTGCTGGCGGTCGATTCAGATAGATGTCGGCATAGCATTCGTCGGCGAACACGGCGAAGTCGTACTGCTCGGCAAGCGCGAACAGGCTGCGCCAATAACTTTCGCTGGCGCAGGCGCCCTCGGGATTGGACGGCGAGCAGATATAGACCGCCGCCGTGCGCTCCAGCACCGCTTTGGGCAACGACGCATAGTCGGGCAGAAAACCGGTGGCCGCCGTGGCCGGCACGAACACCGGCTCACCGCCTGCGGAAAGCGCGGCCGCCGCGTAGCATTGATAGAACGGGTTCGGCAGCAAAACGACAGGTCGCTGTCCCGCTTTGCTTTCCGGCATCACAGTGAACAGTGCGAGAAAAAGACCTTCGCGCGTGCCGTTCAGCGGCAGCAGGTTTTTCTCAGGGTCGATCGCCGCGCCCGGCAAGCCAAAGCGCGTGACCAGCCATTTCGCCGCCGCCTCACGCCATTCCTTGCTGCCATTGATCGGCGGATAGACGCCGAAGTCCTTGGCATGTTTCGCGATGGCTTCGCTGACAAAGGCCGGTACCGCGCCGTTCGGATCGCCGATCGCCAGACTGATCGGCGACTTTCCCGGCTGATGCGGATCGAGCAACGTCGCGAGCTGCGCGAAGGACGAGGGGGGAAGCGCGGAAAGGCGGCCGGGAAAGTGCATGGTGCAAAGAGGGCTTCGCGTTGGTCGACGCGGACGATAACACGTTTCCTCCCGCGTTCATGGGGTAGGGGGCATGCGGAGCGAAGCGGGCGCAATGCTATAACACCGCCATGTCCAAACAGATCGCATTGTTGCGGGCGGTGAATGTCGGAGGCAGAGGCATAATTTCTTCCGTCGACCTCAAGACGTTTTTCGCATCGCTTGGCTTTTGCGACGCAGTGACACTGCTCAACTCCGGCAATGTCGTGTTCACAAGCCCAAAACGCGCGGGCGCAGGGCTTGAAAAACTCCTGCACGACGAAGCGGTGAAGCGTCTCAAACTCGACACCGATTTCCTCGTCCGCGATGCGAACGCGTGGCGGTGGGTGGTCGAGAGCAATCCGTTCCGCAAGGAAGCAGAGGCCGATCCCGCCCATCTTGTCGTGATGGCGCTGACCGGTGAGCCGGACCGCAGATCGCTCGGCGCTTTGCGAGCGGCAATCGTCGGACCGGAGAGATTCGAGGCCGTCGGCAAACAACTCTACATCGTCTATCCCCAGGGCACAGGCGGGTCCAAGTTCACCGTTGCGCTGATCAAGCGGCACCTGGGCGTGCGCGGGACGGGGCGAAACTGGAATACGACGCTCAAGCTCCTGGCGCTGGTGGAAGGCTGAAACAAAAAGGGCGCCCCTCGCGGAGCGCCCCAGTTGGGGGAATTTTCTTGGCCGTCAGCCGTGCACGGTTTCGCCATGCAGGTTGATGTCGAGACCTTCGACTTCCACGTCGCGCGAGACGCGCAGGCCGATGATCATGTCGATCACCTTGAGGATGATGAAGGTGCCGATGCCGCAATAGAGGAACACGATGCCGACATCCTCGAACTGGATCCACATCTGGCCGAAATTGCCGTCGATCAGCCAGCCATGAGCCGACGAGTTGATCGCGTTGGACGCGAACATGCCCGTCATCATGGCGCCGAGCGCGCCGCCGACGCCGTGCACGCCCCAGGTGTCGAGCGCGTCGTCATAGCCGAGCCACTTCTTCACCCACACGGACGAGAAGTAGCAGACCACACCCGCTGCGACGCCGATCCACAGGGCGCCCTGGGCATTGACGAAGCCCGAAGCCGGCGTGATCGCCACCAGACCGGCCACCGCGCCGGAGATCATGCCGAGCACGCTGGGTTTGCGGTTGACGATCCATTCGGCGAACATCCAGCCCAGTGATGCCGCGGCCGTGGCGATCTGCGTTGCCGCGGCCGCCATGCCGGCATTGTAGCCCGCCGTCACCGCGGAGCCGGCGTTGAAGCCGAACCAGCCGACCCACAGCAACGATGCGCCGATGAGGGCAAAGAGCAGGTTGTGCGGCGCCATGTTCTCGGTGCCGTAGCCCGTGCGTTTGCCGAGCATGAGACAGGCGACGAGGCCCGCCGTTCCGGCATTCAGATGCACCACGGTGCCGCCGGCATAGTCGAGCGCACCCCATTGCCCCAGGAACCCGCCGCCCCACACCCAATGGGCGATCGGGCAGTAGATGAAGAGCAGCCAAAGCGACATGAACCACATGAAGGCGGAGAACTTCATGCGGTCGGCGATCGCGCCGGCGATCAGCGCCGGGGTGATGATGGCGAACGTCATCTGGAAGAACATGTAGACAGATTCCGGAATTGTGCCGGCCAGCGGATTGATCGACTTCAACGTCATGTTTCCGAGCATGAAGGAGTTGAAGTTGCCGATGAACTGATTGAGGTGGCTGTCGGCGTTCGTCGTGAAGGCGACCGAATAGCCGATGACCATCCACAGCACCGTGATGATGCAGGTGGCGCCGAAGCTTTGCGCCGCGGTGGCCAGGATGTTCTTCTTGCGCACCATGCCGGCATAGAACAGCGCCAGGCCCGGCACGGTCATCAGCAGCACCAGCGCGCTCGATGTGATCATCCACGCCGTGTCGCCGGAGTTCAGCGGATCGGGCGGAGCCGCCGCCGCGTACGCCGCGCCCGTGCTCAGCGCGAGCGCGCCAAGGCTGGCGACAATGCCAAGCCCTATTTTTCTTGCCTGTGAGAAAATCATGGAAAGACTCCCCTTTTTTTCGACTGTTCGCGTCTTGCGCATGGCTCTAGAGCGCATCGCCATCTGTTTCGCCGGTACGAATGCGCACGACCTGCTCGAGCGGCGTGACGAAGATCTTTCCGTCGCCGATCTGGCCGGTCTTGGCCTTGGCGGTGATCGCCTCGATCACGGCGTCCGCCATCTCGCTTTTGACGGCGACTTCGATTTTCAGTTTGGGCAGGAAGCTGACGGCGTATTCGGCGCCGCGATAGATCTCCGTGTGCCCCTTCTGCCGTCCGTATCCCTTGACCTCCGTCACCGTCATGCCCTGAACGCCGAGCGCTGACAGCGACTCCCGGACCTCGTCGAGCTTGAAGGGTTTGATGATCGCCGTGATGAGCTTCATCTGCCGTCCTTCCATGTTTGTTCGCGCCCAGACCCAAACCGGGCGTTAACACTTCATCAAGAAACGTGCCGCGATGCAGCGAAATGCCGGATTGTTGATTCTAAAGGATATTTCCATTCGGCGACCGAAACCGAGGCCGAATCCACGCTTGAAAACGCCCAATAAGACGGCGAATTTTTTCGTTCGCCTATTTTTTAGGCGGCCTTGAATTGGACCGAACTAGGACTATTTTCTGCAATCGCCCGATTGAGAAAGGACCGGGCAGCATTTCGCCGCAGCGCTGCGGAAAGAGCGAAAACCGCGGTTCGAATGTACGCAGTCTTATTGATTTCAATGGGTTAGAGAGTGCCGCGGCGATCTGAGGGGGCGGCTGACCACGTTGACCGTCATGGGTGTCGGCAGCGGAAAATCACTCTAGGTTCGACGCATGAAAAGCACGGATGTCATCATCGGCGGCGGCGGCATGGTCGGCCTCAGCCTGGCCATCGCTCTTGCCAAAGGCGGTCTCGATGTCGTCGTCGCCGACCCGGTGCCGCAGAGCGCGGCAACCGACGCGAAATTCGATGGGCGCGTGTGTGCGCTCTCCTACGCGTCGGTGCGGATGTTCCAGGCGCTCGGCATCTGGCCGCATCTCGAAAAAGACGCGCAGCCGATCAACGACATTCTGGTGACGGACAGCCGGTTGAACGGCGAGCCATCGCCATTCTCGTTGCACTTCGACGCCGCCGAAGCGCATGCCGCGGCTCTCGGCCACATCGTCGAGAATCGTCACACGCGCAGCGGACTTTTCGCGGTCGCGAGTGCACTGCCGAATCTGCGCCTGGTTGCGCCGGCCGCGCTGACCGACCTGAAACTCGAAGGGGCGGGAATTGTTGCGACACTGGCGAACGGCGAAACGGTGAAAGCCAAGCTTGCCATTGCGGCGGACGGGCGCGAGTCGCCGATGCGCGAGCTGATGGGCCTTGGCGTGGTCTCCTGGTCTTATGCACAGTGGGGCATCGTGGCCACCGTCGAACATGAAAAGCCGCACAATGGCGTGGCGTACGAGCATTTTCTCCCCGCCGGACCGTTCGCCATCCTGCCGATGACCGGCAATCGTTCGTCGCTGGTGTGGACGGAAAGGGATTCCATCGCGCCGCTCATGATGCAGCTGGACGCGCCAGGCTTCGACGCACAGATCGCTCGCAGATTCGGATCGCATCTGGGCAAGGCCAAAGCCGCAGGTCCGCGCTGGTCCTATCCGCTGAATTTCCATCTGGCGCGCGGATATGTGAAGCCGCGTTTCGCACTGGCTGGTGATTCCGCGCACGGCATCCATCCGATCGCAGGCCAGGGCTTCAACCTTGGTCTCAAGGACGCGGCGGCGCTGAGCGAAATCATCCTCGACGCAGCGCGGCTGGGTCTGGATATCGGCAACCTCGCTGTGCTGAAGAAATATGAACGCTGGCGGCGGTTTGATTCATTGGTGATGTCGTTCGCGATGGACGGGCTGAACCGGCTGTTCTCCAACGATATCGCGCCGTTACGGGTGCTGCGCGACGTCGGCATGGGAATTGTCGATGCGGTCGGGCCCGCGCGCCGCTTCTTCATGCGCCATGCCGGCGGCGATGTCGGAAAACTGCCGCGCCTGATGAAGGGCGAAGCGGCGTGAAGTGCGCCGCCCTTCGTCCTTCGACAAGCTCAGGATGAAGGGCTCAGGTGGGGGCCAATTACAATTCCTCGTCCTGAGCCTGTCGAAGGATGGAAGGCGGGCGCGAGAAGCTATCGCTAATTCAACTTGTCATCGCTTTTGCGCGCCGCCAGTGCTCTGGGCAGTTCCACATAGAACCCGCGAGCGATGTTGCGAATCTTCTCGGCACGCACGCGTTCCGCCTCGAAGCGCGATGTGAACTGTTCGCCTTCGAAGACGTAGCGGACGACGTCGGTGCCGAGCCGGTTGTCGGGAACAGTGATCTCGCTTACATCCTCGACCTGTTCTTCGGCGACTTTCAGGGTGTGGCGGAAATGGGCGATCGGATCGGTGCGGTCGCGCTGCTCGTCCTCGATGCGCTTGACGTTTCGGGCATCGAAACGGGCAAGCGCCGCCATGATGTCGCGATGATAGCGATAGACCAGAATCATCACGGCGATGAAGGCGCAGGCGGTCAGAAGGTCGCGTACCAAGGCCGGATTCCGGATGCTTTCAGGATGTTCGCTTCAATGCACCACAGTATCATGGGTGCCGTGACCGCGCCGCAAATAGTCCTCGCTCTGCATTTCGTGCAGGCGCGAAGCCGTGCGGCGAAAGGCATCGACGCCGTCGCCGGTCTCGTAGAGCGCATCGGGTGGTGTGGCGGCAGAACAGATCAGCTTCACGCCCTCGTCATAGAACGTGTCGATCAGCACCACGAAGCGTCGCGCCGCGTTGCGCTGCTCGGCGCCGAGCTTTGGAATGTGGTCGATCAGAACGGTATGAAAGCTGTGCGCGATGGCAAGATAGTCGGCGGCTGCCAGCGGACTGGCGCACAACTCCTCGAACGAAAAACGCGCCACGCCCTTGGCCGTCTGCGGCACTGTCAATGTGCGTCCGAGCACCGTCAGTTTCACCGCGCCGCCGCGTTTGACATCGGTCAGCCTCTGCCATGCCGCATCCATCGCAGCATCGGCCTCCGCGCCAGGCGGATGCAGATAGACATTCAGGCCCGACATGCGCTGCAGGCGATAATCGACCGGTCCGTTCAGCTCGACAATGTCCAGCCGTTGCTTGATCTCTTCGATGAACGGCACGAACAGTTGGCGATTGAGCCCACCCTCATAGAGCCGGTCCGGCGACGTGTTGGAGGTCGCGACGATCACTACGCCACGCTCGAATAATTGCTCGAACAGGCGGCTCAATATCATCGCGTCGGCGACGTCGCTGACCTGGAACTCGTCGAAGCACAGCAGCCGCGCGCGCTCGGTGATGGCGCGCGCCACCGGCGGGATCGGATCATCGCTGCCCTCACGCTGGCGCTCTTCGTGGATGCGCGCATGGGTTTCCACCATGAAGGAGTTGAAATGGGTTCGAAGCTTGGCCTTGGCCGGTGCCTCGGCGAAAAACAGATCCATCAGCATCGACTTGCCGCGGCCGACATCGCCCCAGATGTAGATGCCGCGCGGCGGTGACGCGGGCGCGAAGAACAGCCGCCGGCCCGGACGATAGTGCGAAAGTGCCCGGGCAAGCGTCTGCAGGCTTTGCGCCGCGTGCCGCTGGGCCGCGTCGTCTTTGAGTTCGCCGCGAGACACGGCGGCGCGATAGCGGGTGAACAGCGTCATGCGCGCGGCAGGATCGCCCAGTAGTCGAAGTCGAGCAGCACGTTTTCCGGATAGGCGCCCTTGTCGTCCTTGTCGGGGAAACCCGTACAGGGAAGATTCTTGGTTGCCACCAGGCGCAGCCGCAATGCGCCCGCGTCCTTGCGGTGGCTTAGCGGCTGCTTGTCGAGCACCTGGCTCCAGGCGAACACCGTGTCGCCGGCGAACAGCGGATTGACGTGCCGCCCGCCATTGATCGCCGCGAGGGTGAAGGCATTTGCGAGCCCGTTGAACGAAATCGCCCGCGCCAGGCTGATGACGTGGCCGCCATAGATCAGCCGCCGGCCGAAACGGCCCTGGCCCTCGGCGAACTGGTTGAAATGCACTCGCGCCGTGTTCTGGAACAGGCGCGTCGCCATCATGTGTTCGGCTTCTTCGACGGTGACGCCATCGCCGTGATCGATCTTCTCGCCGACCCGATAGTCGCCCCACAGATGCGCGCTACCGGAGAGCACCGGGTCGAACAGGGTGTCGAAGTTCATATGCGCCGCGACGTGAAGATCGGCGACTGCGACGCAATCTGCCAGCGCCGGCACATGGGCTTCGGCAACGGGCGCGCTGGCATCGCGCTTGCGCACCATCACCCAGCGCACATAGGAAACTATCTGCTCGTCCTTCTCATTCATGCCATGCGTGCGGACATAGACGACACCGGTCTGCTTGTTGGAGTTCTCCTTCAGGCCGATGATTTCCGAATGGGCCGTCAACGTCTCGCCGGGATGGACGAGCTTGAGGAAACGTCCCTCGGCATAGCCGAGGTTGGCCACGGCATTGAGCGAAATGTCCGGCACGGTTTTGCCAAATACGGTGTGGAACACGAGCAGATCGTCGAGCGGGCTTCTGGGCAGTCCGACGAATTGCGCGAACGTGTCCGACGATTGCAGCGCAAAGCGCGAGCCGTAAAGCGCGGTGTAGAGCGCCGCGTCGCCAACCGTCAGCGTGCGAGGCGTCGCATGCGCGATCTTCTGGCCAAGCCGGAAGTCTTCGAAGTAGTTGCCGGCACGAGTCTTCATCATCTCACCTAGCTTGCTTGCAACGCCGCGATGGCGTCGGCCATGGCGACCGTGCCGCGGGCGATTTCGGCGTGCAGCAGTTCGGCCATGCGCCCGTCGAGCTTGATGGCTCCCTTGCCCTTGTTTTCCGGCAACTCGAACGCGGCGATGAGCTTGCGCGCCGTTTCCACGTCTTCCACCGATGGCGCGAACATGGCGTTGCAGGGTTCGACCTGACTGGGGTGAATGAGAGTCTTGCCGTCGAAGCCGAAGCTCCTGGCCTGCTCGCATGTCGCCTTGAAGCCGTCGGCGTTCTGGATGTCGTTGTAGACCCCGTCAATCACTGCGATGGCGTTGGCGCGCGCCGCCAGAACCGATAGTCCCAGCGCTGCCGAAAGATTGGCGCGGTCCTGGGTGTGCACGCCGTGCGCTTCCTTGATCAAATCGTTGGTGCCCATGACGAAGCAGGCGAGCCGCCCGCCAGCCGCCGCAATGGCACCCACATTCAGGATCGCCAATGGCGTCTCGATCATCGCCCACACCGCGATGGCGCGATCGGCATGATGACGCTGCAGATGGTCCTCGATTGCGTGCAAGTCCTTGGGACTGGAAATCTTCGGCACCAGGATCGCATCGGGTTTCGCGGCCGCCGCCGCGGCCAAGTCCGCTTCGCCCCAGGGTGTGGCAAGCCCGTTCACCCGTATGATGATCTCGCGCTTGCCGAAACCTTTCGCCTCGACCGCATCACAGACTTGTTGCCGCGCCAGCTCCTTGGCGTCGGGCGCGACAGCATCTTCAAGATCGAGAATGAGAGCGTCGGCAGGAAGCGTGCGTGCCTTTTCGAGTGCGCGGGCATTCGATCCGGGCATGTAGAGCACGGAGCGGCGTGGCCGGATGGTCGTCATGAAGTTCCCTCGAATGTCGGTGCCGAAGACTTACGACAGAGCGGCCAACGGGCCAAGCTCAGCCCTTGGCATAGCGGGCGCGGACCGCTGCGGCATAGGATTCCACGTCGGCACGGCTGCGGAAATTGGCCACCCAGCGGTTCATCACCTTGGCCATGCGCTCGGGCGGAACACCCAGTTGCGCCTGCGCCACGCCGCCATTGACGCTCTCATGATAGGCGGCGATCAACCCGTCCTTCAGGACGAACCGGCTGATGCCGTCGATTACCACTTCCTTGTCCTTAAATTGCGGGATGGTCGAAACAAAACGCGACACGGACCAGGCATAGCCGATGCGCCCATCGGTCACCGGATCGAAGAACGTCCAGTCATAGCCGGCCGCATCGCGGTGGAAGAGATTTTTCAGCATGTCGGCAATCGCGGCGCGGCCTGTATGCGGTCCATAAATGTAGTCGTGATAGACGCCGTCTTCGGTGAAGCATTCCGAGAGGGCCTTGCCATCGCCGGCAGTGGCGGCCGCACCGAAGCGCGCGACGAGCGCCGCGAACGCCGCCGGACTCATGCCGCTTTCTTGAGAAGCTTGCGGTTGATCAGGCATTCGGCGATCTGCACCGCATTGAGCGCCGCGCCCTTGCGCAGATTGTCGGCGACGATCCACAGCGACAGGCCATGCTCGACGGTCGGGTCCTTGCGGATGCGGCTGACGAAGGTCGCGTCCTCGCCGGCGCATTCCACGGGCGTGACGTAGCCGCCATCCTCGCGCTTGTCGACGACCAGAACGCCGGGCGCCGAGCGCAGGATCGCACGCGCCCGTTCGGCTGTGATGTGGCTTTCGAACTCGACCGTCACCGCTTCGGAATGGCCGATGAACACGGGCACGCGCACGCAGGTGGCGGTCAGCTGGATGTCGGGATCGAGGATCTTCTGGGTCTCGACCATCATCTTCCATTCTTCCTTGGTCAGGCCGGAGTCGAGGAAATCGTCGATCTGCGGGATGACGTTGTAGGCGATCTGCTTGGTGAACTTCTCCACCTCGATCGGATCGGCGACGAAGACCGAGCGCGTCTGGCGGAACAGTTCGTCCATGGCGTCCTTGCCCGCGCCGGACACCGACTGATAGGTCGAGACCACCACACGCTTGATCTTGGCTTCGTCATGCAGCGGCTTCAGCACCACGACGAGCTGCGCCGTCGAGCAGTTCGGATTGGCGACGATGCCCTTTTTGATTCCGCTGAGCGCGTCGGCGTTTACCTCGGGCACGACCAGCGGCACGTCGCGGTCCATGCGCCAGGCGCTGGAATTGTCGATCACGATCGGGCCCTGGGCGGCGATCTTCGGCGACCAGAGCTTGGAAACCTTGCCGCCCGCGCTCATCAGAACGATGTCGGTGCCCTTGAAGTCGTAGTAATCGAGCGCCTTCACTTTGAGGACGGCGTCGCCGAACGACACTTCGGTGCCGACCGAGCGGGTCGAGGCCAAAGCCACCACTTCGCTGTAGGGAAAAGCGCGTTCCGACAGGACGCTGAGCATCTCGCGGCCCACATTGCCGGTCGCGCCAACCACCGCCACTTTATATGTCATTGGTTCAGTTCCCTGTGGCCCGGCCAGCGGGCAGGCGCTCACATACGCCAAACAGGCCCGAGTGAAAAGCGCCTACCAGGTCAGCTTCAGCCGGATACCGCCGCCGTCGATCTGGCCCCTGAGAATGGTGGAGCTGGACGGCGCGTTTTCAAGGCGATAGCGGAACAATTCGGCGCTGCCGCGCGCGACGCCAAGCCGTGCGGCGATGAGATCGGCAATGTGCAGTTCGGTCAGCTGCGCCTCGGGACGTTGCGCCGCCCAGGGTTGTTCGATCTGTCTGGAGGAATAGGCGGACCAGGCGACATTGTTGTCGTCGGGAATATTCAGGCGCGCGGCACAGGCGGGGCTGGCTGCGACAAGTGCAGTTCCCAACAAAGCTGCCAAATATAACGGCCTGCGCATCGCATGCCTCGGATCACCAGAATGAAACGTTCCTGCTGATCCAATAGTTGCACAATAGCGTTGTGAACCTACGGTTTATTTAACTAAACAATGCCAGCCGAACGCAGGCGCGCCAGTTCGTCGGCGCTTACGCCCAGCAAGGTGGTTAAGACCTCTTGGTTGTGCTCGCCGAGCAGTGGCGGGGCGTTGCGATACTCCGGCGGGGTGCGAGACAGTCGCAGCGGGCTCGCCACCAGTTGCATCTCTCCGACTGCCGCATGGTGCATCGCCACGGTGAGGCTGCGTGCGATGGCCTGCGGATCGGCGAACACCTGGTCGACGCGATTGATCGGTCCGCAAGGCACATTGGCCGCTTCCAGATCGGTAATCCATCGCGCGGTGGTCCGCGCGGCGAAAACGGGCTGCAGCAGATCGACGATTGCCTGCCGATGCGCGACGCGTTCGGCATTGGTGGCGAAGCGCGGATCGTTCGCGACCGCTTCGAGATCCGCGACCTTGGCGAATCTGCGAAACTGATTGTCGTTCGATGTCGCCAGGATCAGGTGGCCGTCGGACGTCGCAAAGACCTGATAGGGCACGATGTTGGGATGCGCGTTGCCGAGCCGTCCGGGCACCATGCCGCCCGCGAGGTAGTTCGTCGCCTGGTTGGCCAGCGCCGCGGCCTGGCAATCGAACAGTGCCATGTCGATCGATTGGCCTTCGCCGCTCCTGGATTGATGGATGACTGCCGCGAGGATCGCGATGGCCGTGTAGAGCCCGGAGACGAGATCGCTCACCGCCACGCCCACTTTCATCGGTTCGGCGCCGGGATCTCCGTCCTTCTGGCCGGTGACGCTCATCAACCCGCCCATGCCCTGGATGACATAGTCGTAGCCGGCCTTGTCCTTGTACGGCCCGTCATGGCCGAAGCCGGTCAATGAGCAATAGATGAGTGCGGGGTTCTCCGCGGCGAGGCTTTCATAGTCGAGGCCGTATTTCGCCAGCGCCCCGGTCTTGAAGTTCTCCACCACGATGTGCGCCCGCCGCGCCAGCCGTTTCACGAGCGCCGCGCCCTGCGGCCTGGAAAAGTCGATGGTGACGGACTTCTTGTTGCGGTTGGCGGTGAGAAAATAGGTGGCGTCGCCGCGCTTGCCGTCCGCGCCGGTCAGGAACGGCGGGCCGAAGTGGCTTGTTTCGTCACCTTCGCCGGGCTTTTCGACCTTGATGACCTCCGCACCGAGGTCGCCGAGGATCTGAGTCGCCCAAGGCGCCGCCAGCACGCGGCCCAGATCGAGCACGCGGAGATGAGAGAGTGCGCCCACCTAGATCTCGCTCCTGACGGCCCAAAGCTCCGGATAAAAGGTCAGGTCGAGCGCCTTCTTCAAATAGTTCACACCGGAGGTTCCGCCGGTGCCGGGCCGCGCACCGATGATGCGCTCGACAGTCTTCATATGGCTGAAGCGCCAAAGATGAAACCGGTATTCGAGATCGACCAGTTTCTCGGCCAGTTCGTAGAGATCCCAGTGGGTTTTGACGTCGCGATACACTTCTCGCCAGGCCTCGGTGACCGTTTGATCGTCGACATAGGCCTGCGAGAAATCGCGGCGCAGCTTCTGGTCGGGTATCGCGATGCCGCGCCGGGACAGGAGCGCGAGGGACTCGTCATAGATGCTGGGTTCGCTCAGCGCAACGCGCACCTGAGCCGCGATGGCGGGATCGGAATCGAACACGCGCACCATGTTCGCGTTCTTGTTGCCCAACCTGAACTCGAGCATACGGTATTGGAACGACTGAAAGCCCGACGACTGGCCGAGACTGCTGCGAAAGCTCGCATAGTCGAACGGCGTCATGGTCGACAGCACCTCCCAGGACTGGATGAGTTGCATCTGGACACGCGCGACGCGCGACATCATCTTGAACGCGGGGCCCAGCTCGCCTTGCCGGATCTGTCGGATCGCGGCAGTGATCTCGTGCAGGCAGAGCTTGATCCACAATTCGCTGGCCTGGTGGATGACGATGAAGAGAGTTTCGTCGTGCTGGCCGGAGAGTGGCCGCTGGCAGGCGAGCAGATCCTTCAATCCCAGATAGTCCGCATAGGACATCGCATCGCGGAAATCCCAGTGCACATTCTCGCCGGCCAGATCGACCGTTTGCGGCTTTCCGGGCTTTGTCGATTTGCGGGTTGTCATCGGGCGGTGGACCTTAACTAAGAGTAGCGTGAGGGATTAGCGGCGCCAAAAATGCGATGCTATGGTGCGCCCCGCAGCACGACAATGAGCCAGAAAAACATGGGAAACGCATGGAAGGCGAGCGCGTGCGTGTTCGCGATTTTGGCCCTCTCGGCCGGTAGCGCCGATGCGGCGCGACGGCCAGCCCTCAAATGTGCCGAGCCCGAGGAAGCCGCCGCTATCCAGACCACTGTAGTCGTCCAGCAGCTGGTCGACGCGGCTCTGACCTGCGGCGATGCCACTCGCGCTGGGTTCAATGCATACCGCACGGCATTCGGCCCCGAACTGCGCATCACCGACAAGACCCTGCTTCGTATGTTCACGCGCCTGTATGGCGGCGTGAGGGGTGATGCCGCCTACAACCTGTTCAAGACGAACATGGCGTCAAAGGCCGAGCTGAAGCGCATTCAGGACGCCGCCGGTTTCTGTCGCGCGGCCGACTTGGTGCTGGCAGCGGCCAACGGACCGCAAAAGCCGTTCCTCAAGGATTTCGTGGCCGGCGTGCCGATCCGCGATACCGAATCTCCGGTCGACACCTGCGCCGTCAACGTCAATGTCGGCTTCAAGGGAGTCCAGGCCGGCTCAGGCGTGGTGCCAAAGCCGCGTCCGCCACAGCCCGACGATCCGGCCGAGGAGCCGGTGCAGGCTGCAGCGCCATCGCATGGCGGTGTGAAGGTCGGCTCGCTGACCTGCAATATTTCAAGCGGTTTCGGCTTCATCTTCGGCTCGTCCAAGGAGCTGAAATGCACCTACAGCCCGAACGCGGGGGCGGGCGAGCACTATACCGGGACGTTCTCGAAGTACGGGCTGGACATAGGTTATGCCGACAAGGGCGTGCTGGTGTGGGGTGTAGTGGCGCCGACCTCCGATGTGCACAACGGTGCGCTCGCCGGCGACTATGCCGGGGCAACCGCCAATGCGACGATCGGCGTCGGCCTTGGCGCGAACGTGCTGATCGGCGGCATGAACAAGTCGATTGCGCTGCAACCGCTCAGCGTCTCGGGCAGTACGGGCCTCAACATTGCCGCTGGCATCGGCGTCATCACTTTGAACTACGAACCCTGAATGGCACGCGGCTGCGCGTCGCGCCGCGGACAATTGAGCAAACAAAAAGGGCGGGCCAAGCGGCCCGCCCTTTCCGATTCAAGACTGATCTGAACGCTTAACCGCCAAGGTCGATGACGGCGCGGCGGTTCTGCGGTTCGCGCACGCCAGGTCCGGTCGGAACCAGCGGATCGTGGAAGCTCTTGCCCACGATCGCAATGCCCGAGCCGTCCATGCCTTCGCGGACCATCTCGTCCTTGACCGAATCC
>JANYAR010000029.1 GCA_025361185.1 Alphaproteobacteria bacterium
GTATTGTTCCTTGCAGATCAGCAGAAGGTCGCCACCGAGCTCTGTCCTGATGATGCGGCGCCTGCCGTCGTAACAGCCGCGCTTCGGCAAGCGCATTCACTTGGGGAGGCACTAAAGGCCGAAGGCACGCCTGATCGCCATGAACTGATCCGATCACTGATCGTGCGGGTCGGTATCGATGATGCCTCGATATGCGTTGAACTACGACGGATGTCCCTAATTGAGAAATTAGAACTCCCGATCGAGGCAGTCTCGCGAGACGACGATACACCGTTACAACTCGAGATGCCTGCCGAACTGCGCCGCCTCGGAAAAGAGAAGCGCTTGATCGTGGCCGCGCATGCGCCCAGGACAAATCCGGATGCTGTGCTGATCAAGGCGATAGTGCGAGGCCATCAATGGTTTGAGATGCTCAAGAACCGCAAGGCTCTGTCGATCACCGACATCGCCAACGCCGAAAAGCTTCCGCGAACCTATGTCGGCAGCGTCATCCCGGTTGCCCTGCTTGCACCGGACATCACCGAGGCGATCCTCGAAGGGACCCAGCCGATCGATTTGAATCTCGACCGGCTCATCAACCTCTCACTTCCCATCGGCTGGGCCGAGCAACGATCGGTTCTCGGATTCAAATAGTCGCCGTCGCGGTTTTGCGTCTCGTTCGATCGCGAAAGCGGAAGAATTTGGCCCGACTTCGCAGCAAACAACCGATGCATTCTCAGCGTGAGCGTCAGTCCAAAACGTGCCCCGGGAGCAAAACCGCGCAAATCGCCCGTGATGACCGTAATTGAGGGCCATTCACTGGCGCTCACGGCGCTTGGCGTCGTCCATGCCTTTGAAATGTCCGGGTAAGTCTTGGTCACCGGAGAATGCCCCAAACGGAGCAGACTGGGTGGTTGGGGGACTAGGATTCGAACCTAGACAGGCAGAGTCAGAGTCTGCAGTCCTACCGTTAGACGATCCCCCATCGCAAGGCGCTCGCCCCACCGGGACCGCCCGTTTAGACCAGCCGCCAACCCCTTGCAAGAACGGGTTTTCGCCCCGGTTTTTCGCAGCCCAACCTGCGCCCAGCTGTGCTAGCTTGGGACCAGGCAGCGCGATAGCGCTGGGGGAACATGCACGGAAACGGCCAGAAATCCGTCGAAAATGATATGAGCCATGGGCCGCTTCTGGCGGTCCTGGACCTGGGCACCAACAATTGCCGATTGCTGATCGCTCTTCCGGTCCTGGCCCAGGACGGCAGCACCACCGGCTTCAAGATCGTGGATTCCTTCTCGCGCATCGTGCGGCTGGGTGAGGGTGTGAACCAGACCGGGCTGCTGTCCGAAGCGGCCCTGGACCGAACTCTGGCGGCGCTGAAGGTCTGCGCCGGGCGCATCGCCAAATATGATGTCAAGCATGTGCGCGCCATCGCCACCCAGGCGGCGCGGCTGGCACGCAACGCCGATCAGCTGGTCAGCCGGGTCCGCGACGAAACCGGATTGGAACTTGAAGTTATTTCGGCGGAGGAAGAGGCCAATCTTGCGGCGGAAGGCTGCGCGCCCCTGGTCGGACGGCGCTATAGCGGGGCCCTGGTGTTCGACATCGGCGGCGGTTCGACGGAAGTCATCTGGCTGGAGAAAAGCCCGCAAGGCCCCCAGAAAAAACTTGCCGCCTCCGTGCCGGTGGGCGTGGTGAGTCTGGCCGAAAGCTATGGCGCCGAGGCGACCAGCCGCGCCGGCTTCCAGCGCATGCGCGCGGATCTGATACCGCGCTTCGAGCCCTTCGCACGGGCGATGAATGAGGCGTTCGACACCAGCAACTATCATCTTTTGGGAACGTCGGGCACGGTCACCACCCTGGCGGCCATCGCGCTCAAACTGCCGCGCTATAACCGCACAAGGGTGGACGCCAGCTGGCACGAGACCGCGCACATGCTGCGGGTGGTGGAACGCCTGCTGTGGCTGGATACCGAGGCCCTGGCCAAGATCGGCAGCATCGGCCGGGAGCGGGCCGACCTGATGCTGCCGGGCTGTGCGATATTCGCCGCCATCTGTTCGCTATGGACCGCGCCGGTGCTCCGGGTTGCCGACCGCGGCTTGCGCGAAGGCATGCTGCGCCAATTGAGTCAGGAGTTGACATGAAGACCGGCGATGCTTCCGGCCGCGGCCGCGTGCCGGTCAAAGTGAAGAAGGATCGCGGGCGCACCGCCGCTTCGCGCGCCTGGCTGCAGCGGCAGCTTAACGATCCCTATGTCGCGGCCGCCCGGTCAAAGGGCTATCGCAGCCGCGCCGCCTTCAAGCTGATCGAGCTGGATGGACGTTTCCATTTTCTGAGAAAGGGCGCCAAGGTTCTGGATCTGGGCGCGGCGCCGGGCGGCTGGAGCCAGGTAGCGGCGGCAAAGGGCGCCATGGTGGTCGCCGCCGATGTGCTGGAGATGGAGCCGATCCCCGGCGTCACCTTTTTCAAGGCCGATCTCACCGGTGCGGATGTGCCGGCGATGCTGAAAGAGGCGCTGGGCGGGCCCGCCGATATTGTGCTGACCGATATGGCCGCGCCCACCACCGGCCACCGTGCCACCGACCATATCCGCACCATCGCCCTGGCGGAGATCGCGCTGGAGGTGGCGCTGGATGTGCTCAAACCCGGCGGCACCTTTGTGGGAAAGGTGTTTCAGGGCGGCTCGTCCAACGAACTGTTGACGCGGCTGAAGAAGGCTTTCCGCGAGGTCAAGCACGTCAAGCCGCCCGCCTCCCGCCAGGAATCGGTGGAGCTCTATGTGGTGGCCCTCGGCTTTAAAGCGGAAAAATAAATTCTTTTTCGGGAATAAATCCTACCTCCGGGAGGTTCTATCTCTTTATGGACGACCGGCGCCGCAGATTTGAGGCCCAAGCCCTGCCGCATCTGGACGCGGCCTATAACCTAGCCCGATGGCTATCGCGCTCGCCCGCCGACGCCGATGACATCGTCCAGGATGCGATGCTGCGCGCCTTCCGCGCTTTCGACGGTTTTGCCGGCGGCGACATCAAGGCCTGGCTGCTGACGATCGTGCGCAATTGCTGGCGCAGCGCCGGTGCCGCCAGCAAAAGGCGCGGCCATACCGTGCTGGATGAAAATCTGGTAGCGGCGGATCCCGATCCGGAAGTCCTCGCCGTTCAGGCTGGGACGCGGCGAAAGCTGGATGCGGCAATCGCCCAGCTTCCGGAGGAATTTCGCGAAGTGCTGATCCTGCGCGAAATGGAGGATATGAGCTATCGCGAAATCGCCGAAGTCACCGGCACCCCCATCGGCACGGTGATGTCGCGGCTGGCGCGAGCGCGGGCGGCCTTGCGGGAATTTGTGAAGGACGGGTTATGAGCTGCGATCAGGAACTGACCACCCAAAGTTACCTGGACGGAGAATTGCAGGGCGTCGCCGCGGCCCAAGCGGAGCGTCATCTCCAAACCTGCGCTTCATGCCAGGCGTTGGCCGCCGGCACCGCCGATCTGAGCGACGCGCTGCGCAAGGCCAGCCGTTACCGCGCGCCGGATGCGTTGCGGGCGCGCATCGTTTCGCGGTTCGGCCGTGAGCCGGTACGATTGCCAACACGAAACTTCTGGCTGGGGGCGTTCAGCGGCGCCACGGTCTCGGCGCTGGCGGCGGGCTTTGCGCTTTTGGCCCTTTTGCCGCCCTCGGCCGCGACCCTGACGCAGTCGGTGGCCGACGCCCATGCCCGCGCCTTGCTGAACGGCCAGACCATCATGGTGGCGTCCAGCAACCATCACACCGTCAAGCCGTGGCTGGCGGCCCATGCCGCGATCTCGCCGCCGGTCGCCGATTTTTCGGCACAGGGTTTTGCGCTGGCCGGCGGGCGTATGGATGAGGTGGCGGGCAGCCGCGCCGCCGTCATGGTCTATCGCCATGGCAATCATCAGCTGGAGCTGTTTGCCTGGCCCGACCGGGGCGCGAAGCTGCCGCAACCCGGCATGACCCACGGGTTCCGCACCGGATTCTGGAAGAGCGGCGACTTGGATTTCGCAGCCATATCCGACGTGGATAAGGACGCCTTCCAAAAATTTATCGCCTTGGCGCAGGCGCAGCGGGAATAAAAGACGGCGCGCGGAAGTCTCCACTTTCGAAAACCGGAGACTTCACACATGACCGATACCACATCGCGCCGCGATGCCCTCAAATGCCTTGGCGTGGGCGCGGGCACGTTATTCACACTGTCCGGCGGTGTTTTCAGCGCCTTTGACATGGCCGAGGCCCGCACCGACATGGGTATCCCGCTGTTCTTGCAGATCAGCGATACCCATATCGGCTTCAACAAGGATGCCAATCCCGACGTGGTCGGCACGCTCAACCAGACCATCGACGTGGTCAACGCCCTGCCGCAACAGCCGGCCTTCGCCATCCATACCGGCGATGTCACCCATCTGTCCAAGGCCGGCGAGTTCGATGCCGCCAGCGGCTTGCTGTCGCGCCTGAAGGTCAGCGAACTGCATGTCGTGCCGGGCGAGCATGACGTCACCGACGGTCCGGGAACGGAATTCTTCGCCCGCTTCGGCAAGCCGTCGGCCGGCCGTGGCTATTACAGTTTCGACGCCCATGGCGTGCATTTTGTCGCCCTGGTCAATGTGATGAACTTCAAACCCAACGGCCTGGGCGCGTTGGGCGAGGATCAGCTGGGCTGGCTGAAGGACGATCTGGCGGGGCGCTCCGCCAGCCAGCCGGTGGTGGTGTTCGCCCATATGCCATTATGGACGATCTATGAACCCTGGGGCTGGGGAACGGGGGAGGGCGAGCAGATCGCGGCGCTGCTACGCCGTTTCGGTTCGGTCACCGTACTCAACGGCCATATCCACCAGATCGTGCAGAAGGTGGAAGGCAATATCCTGTTCCACACCGCCCGCTCCACGGCATTCCCGCAGCCCCTGGCGGGCGATGGGCCGGGGCCGGGTCCGATGGTGGTGCCGGCCGCCCAACTGCCGGGCATGCTGGGTGTGACCACGGTCGTGATGCGCAAGAAAAAACTGTCCCTCACCGACACCACGCTCGCCTGAGGAGATATCCATGCGAACCACTCTATTTGCCATTGCGCTTGTGTTGGCCGGCATGTCCGCCGCGACCGCAGCCGACACGACGGTAACGATCAAGAATTTCAACTTCGTCATGGATGTGAGCGTCACGCCGGGTTCAACCGTGACCTGGAAAAATCTCGACGGCGAACCCCACACCGTGGCCAGCGCCGACGGATTGTTCCGCTCTCCGGCGCTGGATCAGAATGACAGCTTCAGCTTCAAGTTCGATAAGCCGGGCATCTACAAATACATCTGCTCCATCCACCCTCAGATGCGGGCGATGATCACGGTGAAGTGAGAGACGCAAACGAAAAGCCCCAGCCGTTTCGGGCCGGGGCTTTTGCCAGATTGAAAGCGTATTTTACGGAGCGTGCTTCAGGGTGATCGAGCCGATGCCCGCCGCCACGTTCAGGCCGGTCGAGCCTTCCACGCTGACGGGTTGAAGCGCGACCGACTTGTCCAGTCCGCCGACCAACACATTGGCGCCAAGACCGACGCCGACGGTGGCCTGGGCGGTAGCACCGGCATACTGGCCTTCGAGGGCGCCGGGACGCACGTCTGACGTGGGCGCGAACACGGCCCAGATCAATTTGCCCTTTGCGGTGTAGCCGATGTCGACACCCCATTTGGAGATCGTGCCGGAATAGTGCTCGACAGTGGCCTTGGTCGGTTCATAAGAGCAGCGCAAATCTTTGCTGGAGCCAAATACAAAGCCCATGCCCCCGGCGACATTGCAGGTCAGGGTACCAACCTTCACGCCCGCTGGCGCGGCGTTGGCGGCGCCTGCAAGGGCAAGGCCGGTCACCGCTACCGCGGCGCCAAGCATCAATCGAAATGTCTTCATGACTTTCACTCCTGGGACAAATGGGGGGACTCGGCCCAATTGCCGGTCGCACCCGCTACAACGCGGCCCGCGGCAGCAGGTTCCCATGATAAGCAAGAAATCCATATTTTCCAATGATTTAAAGTGTCGATTTTCCAACCCCTTGCGCAAATTGGGAGGCGCTGATACAGCCTCGGCGCTCCATAGGGAGCGCTCCTCTTATGACCAGCTCGACCATCCGCGAAGCCCTGACCTTCGACGATGTCCTGCTGGTGCCCGGCGCCTCCGAAGTCCTTCCCGGCCAGGTCGATACCCGCACCCGTCTCACCAAGACGGTCGAGCTTGGCATTCCCCTGATCAGCGCCGCCATGGACACCGTCACCGAGGCCGGTCTGGCCATCGCCATGGCCCAGGCCGGCGGCATGGGTGTGATTCACAAGAATCTGGATCTCGAGGAACAGGCCGAGCATGTGCGCCGCGTCAAGCGGTTCGAAAGCGGCATGGTGGTGAACCCGGTGACCATCGGGCCGGGTGCGACCCTGGCCGAGGCCCTGGCGCTGATGGAGCGGCATCATATTTCCGGCGTGCCAGTGGTGGACGGCAAGGACGCCAAGGGCGCGGGCAAGCTGGTCGGCATTCTCACCAACCGCGACGTGCGCTTCGCCGCCGATCCGCGCCAGAAGATTTCCGAGTTGATGACCAAGGACAAGCTGGTCACGGTGCGCGAAGGGGTGAAGTCCGACGAAGCCAAGCGGCTGCTGCACCAGCACCGCATCGAAAAGATCATTGTGGTGGACGATGCCTATCGCTGCGTCGGCCTGATTACCGTCAAGGACATCGAGAAGGCCCAGAAATATCCCAACAGTTGCAAGGATGAGCGCGGCCGTCTTCGTGTCGCCGCAGCGACCGGCGTTGGTGAAGACGGTTATGCGCGGGCGATGGCGCTGATCGAGGCGGAATGCGACGTGATCATGGTGGACACCGCTCACGGCCATTCCAAGGGCGTGATCGATGCCATCCGCAGGATCAAGAAGGCGTCGAACTATACCCAGGTGGCGGGCGGCAATATCGCCACGGCGGACGCGGCCAAGGCGTTGATCGACGCCGGTGCCGACGCGGTGAAGGTTGGTATCGGTCCCGGTTCGATCTGCACCACCCGCATCGTGGCGGGCGTGGGCGTGCCTCAG
>JANYAR010000030.1 GCA_025361185.1 Alphaproteobacteria bacterium
CCGGTCAACTGGTCCTGGAACCCGGTCGAGGAGATACCCAACGGCTGGTACAGGTCGTTCAGGTTCGGCGCGCGAAAATCATATGACATGGTGCCGCGAACACGGATGGTCTCGTTGATCCTGTCGTTGACACCGATCTTCCAGGTCTGGGCCTCGCCGGAGATGGAATAGCTGGTATAGCGGCCGGCGAAGTCGGCATTCAGATCCTGGGCCAGCGGAAAGTCCTTGAGGATGGGGACATTGAGCTCCAGCGCCGTCTCCCAGACATTGTCGCTGGCGCTGACCGGCGCATTGACATTCTGGGTCCACAGCGCGGGCGCGGCCCCGCCATTGACCGTGCACATGCGCAAGCCGGTGCAATTGACAAAGTCGGTCGGCAGGGCGTTGGTCGTCTGGTCATAGGCGCGCCAGCGCATTTCCGCCGAAAGCGCGCCGGTGATCTCGCCGGCCGGCAGACCCAGGCCGAACAGGCCACCCGAGATGCTGCCGCCGATATTGTCCAGCTTCTGTGTCAGGACCCAGAAGGTATCCGTCTTCAAGTAATTGAAAGCGGTCTGGGAAATGCCGTTGGAATCGAACACATTGATCGGCACGCATCCCGGATAGAGGGCGTTGAACTGCGCCTGGGTGGTGTCCCAGCACTGGACCGTGCCGCCAACATCAACGCCATTCACCTTCAGGCCCGCGGGCGCAATGACCGCGTCCTGCGCCGCCAGATATTTGGCGTTGTTGGTGTTTTGGGGATTACTGACGATCAACCGGTCTTCCTGGTGGCTGTAGAAGGCGTCCCAGTTCAAACCGGCCAGCTTGCCGGTCAGTCCCGCCGTTAAGCTCAGCATGCGGTTGACGGTCTTGGTGGCATAGACATCGTCTGAGCGGCTGGCGTGATCACCCTCGACCTTGTTGACATAATGGGCGTCCGAGAAGAACGGCGTGTTCGGGGCAACCGCCGGCGCGATGCTCGTGATGTTGCCGACAAGTTGGGTGAAAGGAACCGGCGCCGGAACAAAATTTCCCGCAGCGGTGGCCGCCGCCGTCAACTGGGCTTGCTGCTGAGCGGACAGATAGGCGTTGGTGGTGAGGAAGGTATTGGGCCGGGAGCCGGCCGAGCTGACCGCCAGTGGAGTCCATTTGGAGTAGTCGGCCGACTCCGCCCAACTGGCCTGGATATAGGCATTCATGTCCGGGGCGATGTCATAGCTGAAGCGGTTGAAGAATTCGGCGTTGCGCTGCCTGGCTTGCATTGTCGTGTCGACAGGAGACGCATAACCGCCGTCGCCACCCTGCTCCAGTCCCGCTACCGAGGTAGGGATGCCGTGGGTCATGGGAATGAATTGCCCGCCGGTGCCGAAGGTGTAACTGGTCAGCGAACAGGCGGCTCCGCACTTGATCGTGCCGGTCAAGGACTGATTGAAAAGCCGGCCGAAGGGCACGTCGACAAACGGCGTCGCGGCAGCGCCGTTACCGGCCTCAACCCAGGCGTTATTCTGGTAGCCGTAAGGACGCGCGGCGATCGGAATCATGTCCTGCTGGAATACGCGCGCGGACATTTCATAATGACCGCGGCCGCCGAACAGGTCGGTGCCCCAGGCAATGCCGATTCTCTCTTCCGCGGCATCGCCATATTTCGAGATGCCGGCATTCATATCGTATTTGAAGCCGGTGAAATTCTTGTCGAGGATGAAATTGACCACGCCGGCCACAGCGTCCGAACCGTAAACCGCGCTGGCGCCGCCGGTCACCACGTCAACCCGGCTCAACAGCATCTGGGGCAGCGTGTCCACATCCACCGTGCCGGTCTGGTTCGTCGCCGCGATTCGCTGGCCGTCCAGCAGCACCAGGGTGCGGGACGCGCCAAGGTTTCGCAGGTTCAGAGTATTGCCGCTATTGTTGGTGGAACCATTGCCCTGAGAACGGGGCGTGGCGCCGCCGATGAAGTCGGGCAGCTTGTTCAAGGCGTCGGGGATTGTGGTGGGCGTGGTCGCCTGCAACTGTTCGGCGCTGACCGCTGTGATCGGTGTGGGCGACAAGGTGATATCGGAAATGACGCGCGAGCCGGTTACTGTGACCGTTTCCACATTACTCGTCTGCTGGGCGCGTGCGCCGGCGGTGAGAGCCACCACGCTGGCGGCGCACATCAGCGCGAACTTGTTCACTTTCCTGGTATTCATGGAAACCCCCTGAAGCTTTTCATTATTTTGTCTGAGCAACCGCCTACTAAGGCAACGCTAGAACAAGTTTGGCACCGCTGCCAACAAGAAATGTAAGCGCTACCATTTTTGCGCAGCGCCGTAGAAATGAAGAAAATCGAAAGGGGAATTCAAATAACCTCCTGTTTTCCCGGCGCTATTTGGTAACGCTCCCATGGCAAGCCATTGAGCGTCAAAAAGGGCTACGGCGGATAGTTGGCAAGCGAGGGAATTTTGCAACACCACGGATCAAGAGACTATGGGATGATCAAGTCGTTGCGCCCAACACGAGTTCAAATCCGACATCAACAACGGTCGAGGGACCGCCCGAAAGCAGGAGATTGGCGCCCGCTCTGCCCATCGCGGTTCGCGGCGTACGGATTGTCGAGAGAGGCTGGGGCGTCAGTCGGGTGATTTCGAGCCCGTTATATCCGAGCAAGGCCAAATCGGATGGAACGGATATCCCGTGCTCCAGGCAGTGGAAATAGCCGCCCAGCGCCAGAT
>JANYAR010000031.1 GCA_025361185.1 Alphaproteobacteria bacterium
TGCGCCGCAGCATTTCCTTTTGCAGGCCGCTGTTATATAGGGCGCCGTCCAAATCAGGTCTTGCGCACATGATATACAAAGGCCGCTTTTCAGGCCGCAACGCGATCATCACCGGCGGCGCTTCCGGGCTTGGGCTGGAAACGGCCAAGCGCATAGCGGCCGAAGGCGGCAAAGTATGCCTGTGGGATCTGAACCCCGAAGCACTGGCCGCCGCCAAGCGGGACACCGGCGCCGTTCACACCATCGCGCTGGATGTCAGTGACGCCAAGGCCGTGGAAGAAGCAGCCACCCAATCCCGGCAGGCCCTGGGCAAGGTGGACATTCTGGTCAACAGCGCCGGCATCACCGGCGCCACTCACACGGTGGTGGGATATCCGATCGAGTCCTGGCTGAAGGTAATGGACGTCAATGTCAACGGCTTGTTCTATTGCTGCCGTTTTGTCGTGCCGCTCATGCTGGAAAATGCTTACGGCCGCATCGTCAATATCTCTTCCGTCGCGGGCAAGGAAGGCAATCCCAATGCCAGTTCCTATTCCGCCTCAAAGGCTGCGGTGCTTGGCTTCACCAAATCGCTGGGCAAGGAACTGGCGACCAAGGGGGTGATCGTCAATGCCGTGACGCCCGCCACCTTCGAGAGCCCGATCCTGAAAAATGTGCCGCAAAGCCATATCGACTATATGCGCTCCAAGATTCCGATGGACCGTTTTGGAACCGCTGAAGAAATCGCCGCCGCTGTCTGCTGGCTGGCCAGTGAGGAATGTTCTTTCACCACCGCCAATACGCTCGATACGTCTGGCGGTCGCACTACTTACTGAAACCAGGTGGAATCTATTGTTGGCGCGCCGCCCCTGGCGGGCCGGCCCCTGCGGTCGCTGCGCTGGCGGCCGCACGACGTATTGAACCGGCTTGCGTTCAGGGCTTCAGCCGATAGGCGATGAGGCTGTCGTCCGAACCGGTTCCGAATCCACCGCTTCCGCCTGCTGCTATCAAGACATATTGCTGGTGGTCGCGCCCCAGATAGGTGATGGGCGTGGCGTGGCCGCCGGCGGGAAGGCGTACTTCCCACAGTGTCTTTCCATCTCTCTCATCGATGGCGCGGAAATATTTGTCCTGGGTCGCGGCGATGAAGATCACCCCGCCCGCCGTGACAATGGAGCCTCCGATATTCGGGGTTCCCAGGCGAAACGGCAATCCCAGAGCCAGGCCGAACGGCCCGCTGTTGGACGCATTGCCCAGAGGGTGTTTCCAAAGCAGCGTTTGTGTCTTGAGATCAATGGCCGCGAGATAGCCGTAAGGCGGACGCTGGCAAGGTATGCCCAGCGCCGTGCGGAATCCGTCAAAATGCAGGCCATAGGGCGTTCCTGCCATGGCCGCGCCGCGGGTTGGCGGCCGCGGCGCGTTCTTGGCTCGCGGGTCTTTTTCGGTGAACTGATGTTCGTCATCGGCCTGTTGGCGCGAGATAAGTTCATCGAAATCCGCCATCAGATTGGAATTCACGATCAGGACCTTGCGTCCCTCATCCACCGAGACACTGCCCCAATCGATGCCGCCAAGCTCTCCGGGCGTGCGCACGGACGAACCGAACCGCAGCGGCGTGTAGATGCCTTCGTAGCGCGCCTGACGAAACTGGATCCGGCAATAGAGCTGATCGAACGGCGTGGTGCCCCACATGTCCGCCTCGGTCAGGGCGGGCCCGGCAAATTCGGGCATCCCGGTCGAGAAAGGCTGGGTATGCGACCAATGCTCGCCGGGAATGGTGGAGGCCGGCACGGCTTTCTCTTCCACCTTGGTGAGAGGCTTGCCGGTGCGGCGGTCCAGAACAAATATCTGCCCCGTCTTGGTGGCCTGGATCAGGGCGGGTACCGTGCTTTCTCCCACCGGAAAATCCGCAAGCACCGGCTGAGCGGCCAGGTCATAGTCCCACAGGTCATGGTGAACGGCCTGAAACACCCAACGAACAGCGCCGCTATCGGCATCCAATGCCACCACGGCCGTCGAGAAGCGATCGGTTTGCGGCGTGCGCTGAAGCCCATAGTAATCGGGACTGCCATTTCCCATGGGAAGATAGACCAGCCCAAGCGCCTCATCGCCGCTGAAGGGCGGCCAGCTGTTGGGCGTTGACGGCACATAGGTTTGACTGGGTGCGGGCGGCGCGTGCTGGTCGGGCCTGCCCGGATCAAACGCCCACTTCAGCGCGCCGGTCACCGCATCATAGCCGCGAATGACGCCCGGCGGCACGTCTATGGACTGGTTGTCGACGATAAAGGATCCGATGACCGCGGTTCCCCGCACGATTGTCGGCGGCGAGGTCGGATTGATCCAGCCCCGGGCATATTTTTCCAAACCCTCGCCCTCGGACAAGTCGACCGCGCCGTCGGTGCCGAAACCGGCACAGCTCTTGCCGGTTTTGGCGTCCAGCGCGATCAGACGATTGTCCACCGTTCCCACCAGAATGCGCGTCGGGCATTCGCCGGCGCCACTGGGAACGCGAAAGAACGCAACACCGCGGCAGACGCCACGCCCGCCGGCGGCCATATCGATCGCTGTTTCGTGACGCCAGATCTGCTTTCCGGTGACAGGGTCCAGCGCAAATATGGCGGTGTGGGCGTTGCAGCCATAAAGCACGCCGTCGACCATCAAGGGCGTCAGTTCCAGCTGATGGGCGGAATGCTTGTCATGCCCGAACATTCCGGAGTGATAAGTCCAGGCTTCAACGAGATTGCCTGCGTTGGCAGGCGTGATCTGTGCCAGCGAGGAATAGCGCGTGGCGTGCAGCGAACTGCCATAGTGGGTCCACTCGCCACTCGCAGGCGCGGACGCGGGGTTGGCGGCGAGTTGCGGGACGTCCTTGTGACCTTGCGATGAGACAGTCACTGCGCCGGCAAGCAGCAACAGGCAAACGGCAACGGCGCCAAGACGCATGCGTTGGATGGGCCGCTGGGTCAACAGCAGCCACACCGCGCCTGCGGCCAGGAAAACCAGCCGGGGCATCAGGGCCCAGCCATCCAGCCCGACCTCCAGCACCGACCAGATGATCGTGCCTAGAAATACGAGAAGGTAGAGCAGAACGCCGCTATCGCGGCGCCCCAGGATCAGCAGACCCGAGATCAGGATCAGGGTGCCGGCAATGGCATAGTAAAGAGAGCCGCCCAGCGTCGCCAAATAGAGACCCGGGCCGGCCATGGCGAGGCCTGTCGCCAACAAGATTAGAGACGAGACAATCCGCATACCGGCCCCCGATTGAATGTTCCCGCGGCATTAGCGCAGAACCTCAACCAGCTGTCAGCGTAGCCCTTCGGCCGTTCGACCCCGCGTTGGACGGCCGTCCGCTTGAATTCTCATTTCATCGCCTTGCGGTATTTTGTCTTAAGTATATGATTCATATGTATTTTCCGCACGAACGGTTCCTGTCGGCAGCATAAGCGAAGGTTTTGGGCTGACCTGCTTTACCGCCGGTTCGCGTTGGAGCCCGGTGCCCGCCAAAGTTGACATTGTAAAATGGAATTGCTCTGTACACGGATAGCGCTCGCAGAAGCGCGGGGTTGGGAGAGGGCATGGAGCCGCGGTTTCGGGGTCCGGGTCATCATAGTGAGAATGACTTAGGCGGTGCTCACGCGCGTCTCGTCGAGCGTTGCGAAAAGCAAACAACCGCTCTCGGCTCCCTGGGGCAGGATCTGCGCAAAGCCCGTCAGCGCATGGGCCTGGAATTGTCCCAAATCTCCGGCAGCTTGAAAATCAGCAAACGGTACCTCAATGCCATCGAGGAAAGCGATGTCGCCGCGCTTCCGCCAGGGGATGTGTATCTCATTGGCTATACGCGCGCCTACGCAGGATATCTGGGTCTCAATACAGGGCACTGCGTGGAAAAGCTGAAGATCGAGATCGCCGTGCGTGAGGCCGAGTGTCAGATGAGTATCGCGAAAGAACCAACACCCAAGAATAGATTGCCGAGCGCAGTCAGACACACTTTTGGTTTTCTGGGCATTCTTTAGCCCCAACTGCCAAGAGTCTTTTGAACATCGAAGCCAAACACAGAGGTCGCGTTTCCAACAATAATAAGGGAGAAAAATAATGGGCAAGATTTACGCAGCGGCAAGGGCTCTTGCTGTCATTGTGGCCATCGCATCAGCCTTTGTTTCCATTCCAAACCTAGCCGTATTGCTCTTGGTTCTTGGCGGAATTTCCGCGATCGGTAACGACTCAGAGAAAAATTCCAGAACGTATTTAATCGCTATCGTTCTTATTCTTGGGGCGAAAGCGCTTGAGGCAATACCTGTCGCAGGAGCGGCCCTTGCGACCATTTTCGCATCACTGGGTACCGCTGCTGTTGGCGCCTCTATCGTCGCCATCACAATTACGCTGGCTTGCCGCATCAAGTCAGATTGGACAAAATAGACTGATCAGCAATCCGAGACAGAACACAATCTTCGCCGTTTAGAGCGACTTCCATCACAACAGATATTGAAAACCTGCGCGACACTGTTGTTTTACATGCGCACTAGACAAAAGAGCCCCGATGGCCTGCGCTATCGGGGCTTCTTCTTGTGCGCTCGGAATATTCTATCGGCCTAGGCGGCGGCTACGAATGGGCAAGGAGCACAAGGCCAGGAGGGCCAGGCCAACGCAACGCCAGAGGGGCCCCATCCTGCCCTCCGTTTCAAACAAGGAATTGAACTCCCGGCCAAGCCAACACAAGGAGGCCCGGCACCATCTAACCAATTGATTTATTGAGAGAAAACTTGGAGCGGGCGAACGGATTCGAACCGTCGACCCTAACCTTGGCAAGGTTATGCTCTACCCCTGAGCTACGCCCGCACTCCAAGACGGCGGGTTATGGCCCATCGTCTCGGGGGATTCAAGCAGCGATTCCTGAGGTTTCGGTTGCGCCCGGGCTCGCGATTTCCCAACAATCGCGGGTAGAGGGGAAGGCATGGCGCAAAGCGGGCAGAACTCAGGCGAAGGCTATGGCCTGCTCGCCCCAACCCTGGTGGTGATGGGCGCTGGCTTGGCCGCCCCGCTGCTGCTGTTGGCGATCACCAGCCTGAAAAACCAAAGCGGCCTGACATTCGCGGACGGCTGGACGCTGGCCCAGTATGGCGAGGCGCTGGGGCGGGCCAGCTATCGCATGTTGTTCATGCGTTCGGTTGCGATCTCTGCGGCGGTCACGCTGGTGACCGTGGCGCTGGCCTATCCCATGGCCTATTTCGTGGCCTTTCATGCGCGGCGAAAATTCATCTGGCTGGTGGCCCTGACCATTCCGTTCTGGACATCCTATCTGCTGCGCGTTTTCGCCTGGAAGATCATTCTGGGCTTTAACGGCGTGATCAATTCCGGCCTGATCCGGCTGCACCTGATCGACCAGCCCCTGGCTTTTCTTCTCTACAATCCCTTTGCCGTGGTTGTGACTCTGGCGCATGCCTGGGCGGCTTTCGCAATCCTGCCCATCTATGTGAGCCTGGAAAAAATCGACCGTTCGCTGCTGGAAGCCGCCAGCGATCTGGGCGACGGCGCGGTGCGCCGCTTCCTGCGTGTGACCCTGCCGCTCAGCATGCCGGGCGTGATCGGCGCCAGTATCCTGATCTTCGTTCCCACCACCGGCGATTTCGTCACGCCGGAATTGGTGGGCGGCACCAAAGGCACCATGATCGCCAATCTGATCGAGGTGCAGTTCAACGGCATCGGCAACTGGCCTCTGGGCGCGGCCCTGTCACTGGTCAGCATGGCGATGGTGGCGGTGATTGCGGGGCTGTTCGTGGCATCGGTCCGCGCCGCGGCCCAAAGAATCAGATGAGGGCGGTGCGATGAAAAACCCGCCCTCAAGGTGCAAAGCGATAGGGCATAGGAAAAGCGGTCTGTTGCTTTACGCCTTCGCCTATCTGGCGTTCCTCTATGTGCCGGTGCTGGTGCTGCCTGTCTTTTCGTTCAACAATTCCGAATTCATTGCCTTTCCCTTGTCGGGGTTCACCACGCGCTGGTATGCGGGCCTGGCATCGGACAGCGCCATGCAGCACGCCCTGGGCAACAGCCTGAAAGTGGGATTGGCCACCGCGCTTCTGTCCACCCTGCTGGGGCTTACCGCCGCCAAGGCTGTCACGCGCTACCGGCTGCGCGGGGCGGGTGTGGCGCTGGGTTTCATCTCCCTGCCCTTGTTCATTCCCGACATTGTGCTGGGCATTTCGCTGCTGCTGTTGCTGGGTGCGGCGAAATTGCCCCTGTCACTGGCAGCGGTGGTGCTGGGGCATCTTCTGGTCTGCGTGCCCTTTGCCCTCACCGTACTGATCGCCCGCCTGGAAGGCTTTGACGCAAATCTGGAAGAGGCCAGCGCCGATCTGGGCGAAGACGGCTGGATGACGTTCTGGCGCGTAACCTTTCCCTTGATGCTGCCGGGCATCACCGCCAGCCTGCTGCTCACCTTCATCACCTCGTTTGACGAATTCCTGGTGGCCTATTTCCTTTCCGGCACCGAGGCCACCTTGCCGATCTATATCTGGGGCCAATTGCGGTTCCCGGAGCGCCTGCCGATAGTGCTGGCGCTGGGCGCCGTCATCCTGACCGCGTCGGTGGGTTTGGTGGTGCTGGCCGAATATGTCCGCAATCTGGGGATGAAGAAACCGATGGTGGGTGCATGACTTTTCTCACCATCTCGCAAGTCAGCAAATCTTTCGGCGGTCCGCCGGTGGTGGACAATGTCAGCCTTCAGGTGCCGCGCGGGGAATTCTTCGCGCTGCTCGGGCCATCGGGCTGCGGCAAGACCACCCTGCTGCGTATGATCGCGGGTTTCGAGGCACCCGACAGCGGGACCATCTCGATCGATGGCGAGATCATGAACGCCGTGCCGGCGAACCTGCGGCCCACCAACATGGTGTTTCAGTCCTATGCGATTTTTCCGCACCTTAATGTGTTCGACAATATCGCCTATGGCTTGCGCAAGCTGAAGCTGCCCAGGGACGCGATGCGCGCCAGGGTCGAGGCCATGCTGGCGACGGTACGGCTGGAAGGCCTGGGCGGACGCGCCGCCGACCAGCTGTCGGGCGGCCAACGCCAGCGCGTGGCGCTGGCCCGCGCCCTGGTGCGCGAGCCCAAGATCCTGCTGCTGGATGAGCCCCTGGGGGCGCTGGACAAAAGGCTGCGCGAGGCGATGCAGCTTGAACTGCGCGCCATCCAACGCAAGGTCGGCATCACCTTTGTGCTGGTGACCCATGACCAGGAAGAGGCGCTGTCGCTGTCAGACCGGGTGGCGGTGATGGAAGGCGGCAGGATCCTGCAAGTCGCCGGCCCGCGCGAGCTCTATGAACGTCCGGGCAGCCGGGCGGTCGCCGACTTCATTGGCGAAATCAATTTCTTCCACGCGACCGTCAAGGATATGAGCGGCCAAGCCGTCACGGTGAATGCGGGTCTGCTGGGGCTTATCGACCTGCCCCGTGCCAATGTCGCCCATGGCGTCAACAGCGGTGACCATATTCTACTCGCCATCCGGCCGGAACATGTCCGCTTCGCCTCACAAGGCGTGGCGGGCGAACTGCTGAGCTCCACCTTCCTGGGCGAGCGCAGCCATTTTCATGTGAAGATCGCGGGCCGCAGCGAACCGGTGGCCATCAGCGGGACTATACCGCCCGCTGGTTCCTTGCATCTTTTCTTTCCGCCGGAAAATCTTATCGGGCTGCCAATAGGCGCATGAAGATTTCCCGCGTCTGAGTTTGCAACTCTTCCAAGCGCCGTTGCGCTTGAGAAAAGCTCCCGGCCTGCGCAGCCCGGCCGAGCAGGGCCTTCAGGCCCGACGTCGCCTCTTCGACAACCAGCGTCTCGCCCAGGGCTATGCGCAGCACCTGGGTCAGCGCCTGCTGCAGCCGCGCCGAGGCGATCAACGTATCGGCATCCTCCGCGGCCAGGAAATCGCCCCTGCGCAATTTCTCCAGCGCCCCGATCGTACTGGCATCCAGAATATCGGGCCGCGACGGCGCATGCACCAATTGCAGGGTCTGAGCGATGAATTCGATATCCACCAGCCCGCCCGGCGCATATTTCAAGTCCCAGACATTGCGGCCCGAAAATGTCTCGGCCATGCGCAACCGCATATCGCGCGCATCGGCGATAATAATTGCGGGATCGCGCGACTGTGTCAGCCTGTTGCGGATTGCCGCTGCAACGCGTGCCTGCAACTTCGGCGTTCCGGCGATCAGCCGCCCGCGCGTCAACGCCATATGTTCCCAGGTCCAGCTTTCGCTGGCGTGATACTCGGTAAAACCTTTGAGGCTTACCGCCACCGGCCCCTTGTTGCCGGTGGGGCGCAGCCGCATGTCCACATCATACAATGGGCCTGCCGCCGTCGGCGTGGTCAGGGCCGAAATCAACCGTTGCGCCAGGCGCGCGAAATACAAGGGCGGCGACATCGGCTTGGGACCGTCTGACATCTCCGCAGCCGGCGAGGCGTCATAGATGAATATCAGGTCGAGATCGGAACTGGCGGCCATCTCCCGCCCGCCCAATTTTCCCATCGCCACCACCGCGAACCCGCAATCGGCGATACGGCCCGCGCTTGCCGCCAACGCATCTTCCACCTTGGGCAACAGCCCGGCGATCACGCTTTCCGCGATATCGGCAAGCGCGGGGCCGGCCTGGTCGGCTTTTGCCGAACCTTCGACGATTTGCACGCCGACGCGGAAGATCGCCTCGCGGGCAAACCGCCGCGCCCCGTCCAACACCTCTTCGTAAGAACCGGCGGCCGCATCGGAAAACCGCGCATCCAGCTCGGCGCGCGATGGCAGGCGGCTGAGGAACTCCGCATCCAGCAGCGCATCCATGATCGCGGGATGGCGCGCCAGATAGGTGGCCAGGCGCGGCGCCGTACCGACAATTCTTGCCAGCAGGCCGAGGAACTGCGGCCGGGCCAGGAAAAGCGAGAAAAGCTGCACGCCGGAGGGCAAGTTGGACAAAAAGCGGTCGAACTGGCTGAAAGCGACATCGGGATCGGCCGTTCCCGCCAGGGCTTTCAGGATGACCGGGGTCAGCTTGGTCAACAGCTCGCGCGCGCGCTGGCTGCGCATGGCGCGAACGCGGCCATGATGCCAGCCCCGGATTGCGGCCGAAACATGCGCCGGCTCGCCGAATCCCATGGCCAACAGGGTTTTCAGGGTTTCCGGATCTTCCTCCACTCCGGTGAAGACCAGATTTCCTTCCGACGACGCCAGATCGGGTGCGCTTTCAAACAGCCGGGCATAATGGCCGCGCACATTTTCCAGCACGCGGGTCAGTGCATCGTGGAAATCGCCCACGCGCGCGTAACCCATGAAGCAGGCGATATGAGACAGGCCAACCTCGCTGTCGGGCAGCGAATGGGTCTGCTGGTCCTCCACCATCTGCAGCCGGTGTTCGAGGGTCCGCAGATAGCGATAGTCACGCTTGAGCTCTTCGCCCACTTCTGTCTCAACGCGCCCTTCGCGCACCAGGGCATCCAGCGCGCCCTGTGTGGAAGACTCGCGCAAGCCGGGATGACGCCCACCCAGGATCAATTGCTGGGTCTGGGCAAAGAATTCGATCTCGCGAATGCCGCCATGCCCCAGCTTGATATTGTGGCCTTTGACCGCGATCTCGCCATGACCGGCATAGACGTGAATCTGGCGCTTGATGGACTGGATGTCCTCGATGGCGGCGAAATCCAGATACCGCCGCCAGATGAACGGCCTGATATCGGCAAGAAAGCGGGCCCCGGTTTGCGGATCGCCGGCACAGGCGCGCGCCTTGATCATGGCGGCGCGTTCCCAGTTCTGGCCCATGGCTTCATAGTAATCCAGCGCCGCATCGGTTGAGATGGCGATCTGGGTGGCGCCGGCATCGGGGCGCAGGCGCAGATCCACGCGAAACACATAGCCGTCGGTTGTGACCTCTGACAGGAGCTTGACCAGACCCCGCGCGATGTCGACGGCGGCGCCGCGCGCATCGCCGCGCTTGGCGAAAGGAAATTTCGCCGCGTCGTAAAACACCACCAGATCGATATCGCTGGAGTAGTTCAGCTCAAAGGCGCCGTATTTTCCCATCGCCAGTACGGTGAGGCCGCAGTCCTCTTCCGCGACCTCCTGCACGCCGGCGCCCCCCGCCTGGGTGCGCAGCAGGAAGCGCAAGGCGCCCCCGACGCAGGCGTCGGCGAAGCGGGTCAGCTCCGCCGTCACCTGGTTCACATCCCATGTGCCCGCGATATCGGCCATGGCGATGGCCAGCGCGGCCCGGCGCTTGGCGATGCGCAATTCCTTCATCGCCTGGGCTTCGCTGCCGGCCCGGGATGCCGCATGTGCCAGCGCGATGGCGGCGTTCAGGACGGTGTGCGGTCCGGCGGCAAAATATTCGCCCAGTGCTCCCACTTCGCGCTGTGCCAGCCGCCCCAGAAAGGCGCTGTTGCCGAACACCGCGTCCAACAGCGGTTCGTTGCTGACAAAGCCGCGCTCGGCCAGCGCCTCTTTCACCCGCGCGGCGCGGGCAGGATCGAAGGGGTGAGGAGGGACAACAAGCCGGGGAATACGGAGCATAGACATGCGCCCAGTTTAACGTGCCCGCACAATTTGTCGCCGGGCCTTCGCGGCCTGCGGCCGCTTGGCGTTCGGGGCTGCAAAGCTCCACCGGAGCTTTGCTGATCGCCCCTCACTCAGCGGCACTTTTGAGCGGCGTGCCCGGCAGGGACCGGATGGCCGCTTTTGGAAAACGCAACACCGCCTTCAGGCCGGTCGGCATATTGTCTTCCAGTATCAGCTCCGCCTTGTGGAAATGCGCCACCGCCACCACCAGCGAAAGTCCCAGGCCGGTACCGGGAGAGTTGCGGCTGGCTTCCAGCCGCACGAAGCGTTCCGTCACCCGCGGCCGGTCCGCGGCGGGAATGCCGGGACCGCTGTCGGCGACCGACAGCTCCACCCCGTCGCCGGTGGCGGCGGCGCGGATGTACACGCGGCCGCCGGCGGGCGTGTATTTGATGGCATTGTCCACCAGGTTGGCCAGCGCCTGGGCGATCAGGCTGCGGTTGCCCTCGATGACAACCGCGGCACTGGGGATACGGGTCAGAGCCACCTTCCTCTCCTCGGCCAGCGGCTCATAGAGCTCCACCACATCGGCGGCGACCTCGCCCAGATCCAGAGCCGACATCGCCGCCCGCGTGGTGCCGGCATCGGTTTCCGCAATCAGAAGCAGGGCATTGAAGGTGCCGATCAACTGGTCTGTCTCCGCAATGGCGCGCTCGATCTCGCCGGCCATTTTTTCATTTGTGAGGGCGCCGCTCGCATTGAGCCGCGTCACCGATTCCTCCAGCCGGTTGCGTAGCCGGTTGAGCGGCGTACGCAGGTCATGCGCCACCGAATCCGTCACCTCGCGCAGACCTTTCATCAACCGCTCGATGCGGTCCAGCATGCGGTTGAGATTTTCCGCCAGCACGTCGAATTCATCGCCGGAACCGTTCAAAGGCACGCGGCGGGTCAAATCGCCGGCGATGATCTCGCCGCTGGTGCGGTTGATGGCATCGAGCCGCTGCAGCATGTTGCGGCTCATCAGCGCCCCGCCCGCGGTTCCCAGCACCAGGATCAGCAACACCGTCCAGGGCAGGGTGGTGGTGAACATGCGCTCGGTCAAATAACGGTCATGCACATCCTGGGCGATCAACAATGCAAAATCGCCCGGCAGTGGAAAGATCCGGCCGCGGGCGCGCCGCGCCTCCATCCGGCCGTCAATGGGGCGTTCATAGTCGAACTCGACCATGTCGCCGGGCGCACCGGTTGCCTGCGGCCAGGAATCCAGATTGCCCGCCACCGCGTGATGGCGCCCGTCGGACAGAAGATACAAAGCTTGACCCTGGTGCAGCGAGCGCGCACGCACGGTCTCCGCCAGTCCCTGCAGGCCGAAATGCTGATACTCTTCCGAAAGGCCGGTGATTTCAGCCTCGATGATCTGGTCGGTCTGGCCGTCCAGGGTGCGCCTGGTATTCCAGTAGGTAAAGAACAACAGCGCCGTCACCGAAAAGGCAAACAGCAGGACGTAAGCAAGAACGATGCGGAATGCCTGGGTTTGTAAAAGACCGGGCTTAGTGCGCACGGATCATGTAGCCCGCGCCGCGCACGGTGTGCAGCAGAGGCATCTCGAATCCCTTGTCGATCTTGGCCCGCAGCCGGCTGATATGCACGTCGATCACATTGGTCTGGGGATCGAAGTGATACTCCCAGACGCTTTCCAGCAGCATGGTGCGGGTCACCACCTGGCCGGCATGGCGCATCAGATATTCCAGCAGGCGAAACTCGCGCGGCTGCAACTCGATATCGGTGCCACTGCGCTTGGCGGCGCGGGTGAGCAGGTCCAGTTCCAGATCGCCCACATCCAGCCGTGTCCTTACGCCGGCGGGCGCGCGGCGGCGCACCAGCGCGTCGATCCGCGCCAGAAGTTCGACAAAGGCATAGGGCTTGGTGAGATAGTCGTCGCCGCCGGCCTTCAGCCCCTTGACCCGGTCATCGACTTCCGAGAGGGCCGACAAAAACAGCACGGGCGTGGAATTTCCATGCTCGCGCATTTCCGCGACCACCTTCAATCCGTCCAGGCCGGGGAGCATGCGGTCAACAACCGCCACGTCATAAGGCCGCGACAAGGCCAGATTCAATCCGGTGTCACCATCGGCCGCTTCATCCACCACATGGCCCGACTCTTTCAGACCCTGCACCAGATAGCGCTGCGCTTCCAGATCGTCTTCGACTACAAGAATGCGCATCATCTCTCCCACTCAGATGAAAATAAAAAGGCGCGGAGGTTCATGGCAACGGCGTATGAACCCTCCACGCCGGAAAAATCAGGTCTTGTCGATATCGATGGCGACAAAACCGGTGCTACCCTGGCCGTGCGCCACCAACAGCAGGACGCTGTTATGCCCGCCCTTCTTGGCTTCGGCCACGCCCGATTGGAAGTCTGCCGGAGTGCGTACGATGCGGCTGCCGATCCGCAGCACGACGTCGCCGGGCTGCAGACCCTTGTCGGCAGCATCGCTGTCGGGATCGACTTTGGTGATGACGGCGCCGACGACGACAGTGTCGGCGATGTTGAAGTTCTTCTTGGCTTCCGGCGTCAGCGAGGAAAGACCAAGACCCGCCGCATTGGCGCTGGTAGGCCCCGTCATGCCGTCCTTGCCGGGCGCGTTGGAGGCAAGCTGCTGCGCATCCGGGCGAGTGCCGATGGTGACTTTCAGCACGAGTGGCTTGCCCTGACGCGACACGTTCAAGGTGGCGGTCTGTCCGGTGGGCACATTGGCGACCTTGCGGGTCAGGTCGGTGGCATCTTCCACCGCCTGGCCATTGATCGCGGTGACGATATCGCCCTGCTCGAAACCGGCCTTGGCGGCGGGACCATTGGGCACAACTTCGGCGACCAGCGCACCCTTGGCATCCTTGATGCCTAGCGAAGAAGCGATGTCCGGCGTGACGGGCTGAATACTGACGCCCAGATAACCGCGGCTGACATGGCCATGCTCCTTGAGCTGCGCCACCACGTCATGAATCAGGCTGGCGGGAATGGCAAAACCAATACCGATGCTGCCGCCCGAGGGCGAGAAGATCATCGAGTTCATGCCGATGACCTGACCGCGCAAGTCAAAGGTCGGGCCGCCCGAATTGCCCTTGTTGATGGGCGCATCGATCTGAATGAAGCTGGTATATTGCTGGCTGCCGCTATCGATGTTGCGGCCCAGCGACGACACAATACCGGCGGTCACCGAATTGGAAAGACCGAAGGGATTACCCACCGCCACCACCCAGTCACCGACGCGCAACTTCTTGTCGTCGCCGAACTCCACCGTCGGCAGCGGCCTGTCGCTGGTGATCTTGAGCAGCGCGACGTCGGTTACCGGATCGGTGCCCACCAGTTTGGCGACGAATTCGCGCTTGTCGGGCAAGATGACGGTGATCTTCTTGCTGGCGTCCACCACATGGTTGTTGGTGACGACATAGCCGGCCTTGTCGATGATGAAACCCGAACCGGCGCTGAGCGCCTTGTGCGGCTGGGGCTTCTGGCCATTCTGGCCATTGTTGAACTGGTTGAAGAAATCGCGGAACGGCGCGGGGACATTGTCCATGTCACTGTCGCCATCGGTGGTGGTGGTTTCCGACTTGATGCTCACCACCGCGGGACTCACCCGCTCCACCAGATCGGCGAAGCTGAAAGGCGCGCTGTTTTCCAGCATGCGCGGGGCGCGCGTGTCGCCGTTATTGGCCGCGACCATGGTCGGCGTCCCGGCGGTCTGGATAGCGCGGACCGGCGGCAGCAATGCGAAGGCTCCCAGACCCACAACCACAATGGCGGCGGCGGTGCCCATCGCAATCAGGCGGCGCTGGCGCAGCGAAGGCTTGGGCAGACGGGAAAAAATACCGGATTCCGGCAGGTGCGAATTGTTTTGCATGCGAGGCTCCCTTGGGGCAGGCCACCGGGGCCTAGCGTCACTGGTATAGAAGCCTAACATGGCCGTATTACGTCCGAAAGATTACACCATGGTAATCTTTTATCCCTCGCGGGATGCGGCCTTTTTAATCGCCACACCGGCGACGGCACCGGCCAGGCCCAGCACCGCAAACGGTGCCAGCCACAACAGCCAGGTGTTGGACTGCAAGGGCGGCTTCATCAGGATGTAAGCGCCGTACCGCGCCACCAGAAAATCTTCGATTTTCTGGTCGCTTTGTCCGTCCGCGATCTGCTGGCGCACCAGATGGCGCACGTCGGCCGCAAAGGGCGAACCGGATTCATCGATGCTTTCGCCTTGGCAGACAAGACAACGCAACTGCCGCTGCAGATTGCGGGCACGCGCTTCCATTGTGGAATCGGAAAATGTTTCCGCGACGGCCGCGGCGCGCACCGCCGCCGCACGGGAATGAGCCGGCATGGCGAGCGCCACTGCCAGCAGCAGGAACGCAAGAACGTGTTTCATTCCGCCGCCAGCGCCACAGCAGGTGCGGCAGGTTCAGCATTCGGCTCCTTCACCCAGAGCCGCCCCCACAAGCTCAGGATACCGCCCAGCGCCATCACCAAACCGCCCAGCCAGATCAGCGGCGCCAGCGGAGAGACATAGGCGCGCATGGCGAACCGTCCCGCACCGCGATCGTCGCCCAGCGCCAGATAGAGATCGCGCAAGCCGGTGGTGCGAATAGCGGTGTCGTTCATGTCCTGACCTTCGGCCGGATAGAAACGATGCTCGGGCAAAAGCATGGCCTGCACCCTGCTGCCATCCATCAGCGCGACATGGGCACGGTCGGCGATATAGTTGGGACCCTTTTCCCGCGTCACACCGTCAAAGCGCAGCGTGTAAGGGCCGACGGTCATCGTCTGTCCCGGCGCCAGAACGGTCAGCGCCTCGCTGCGCCAGGCCGTGGTGCCGGCCACGCCCATCAGAGTAATGCCCAGACCCGCATGCGCCAATGCGGAGGCGAAGACGCTGGCGCGCCCGCCCTTGCGCTTACGGATTTCCAGGAGGGACGCGCCGATCAGCCAACCGGCCACCGCGAAAGCACCGGTCGCGGCAAGGCCGCGCGGCGACACGATGGCCAGCACAACCAGCGCCGCAATCGCCGCCAGGCCGAGCGCGGGATAAAGCGCACGCCATGCCGCTTTCAGGTCACCGCGCTTCCAGCCCAGCCGCGGCCCGAATGGCACAAGCAGCAAAAGCGCAAAAAAGATCGGGGCAAAGGTCAGCGCGTAATAAGGCGGGCCCACGGAAATCTTGGTGCCATTCAGCGCATCCAACACCAGCGGGTACAGCGTGCCGACAAAGACGCAGGCGCAGGACGCCACCAGAAATACATTGTTCAACAGCAGCGCACTCTCGCGGCTGACCGGGGCAAAGGCCGCGCCGCCCTGCAGCGTGGGCGCCCGCCAGGCGAACAGCGCCAGCGCACCCCCGATGGCCAGCGCGATCAGCACCATGATGAAGAAGCCGCGCGTGGGATCGCTGGCAAAGGCGTGTACCGACGACAGGACGCCGGACCGCACCAAAAAGGTGCCAATGAGCGACAGGGAAAATCCCGCAATGGCCAACAGCAAAGTCCAGGTGCTGAAAGCGCCGCTCTTTTCCGTCGCCAAGGCGGAGTGCAGCAAGGCGGTGGCAATCAGCCACGGCATCAGCGAGGCATTCTCCACCGGATCCCAGCCCCAGAAACCGCCCCAGCCCAACACGTAATAGGCCCACCAGGAGCCCAGGGCGATGCCGCAGGTCAGGGCGATCCACGCGATCAGCATGAAAGGCCGCGCGGCGCGCGCCCAGCCGGCCTCACCGACCAACAGCGCGGCGGCCGCATAGGAAAAGGCCGCCGACAGTCCGACATAGCCGGCATAGAGCATGGGCGGATGCATCGCCAGGCCCGGATCCTGCAGCAGCGGATTGAGGCCGGCCCCTTCGAACGGCGCGGGATCAAGACGCAGAAAGGGATTGGAGGTGAAAAGGATGAAGAGCAGGAACGCCGCCGCCAGTAAGCCCTGCACCCCCAGCGCCACGCTGGTCAGCCGCGCCCCGCCACGCTGCAAGGCTGCCACCATCGCGGCATAAAGCGACAGCACCAAAACCCATAACAGCATGGAGCCTTCGTGGTTTCCCCACACGCCGCTGATCTTATAAACCAGCGGCTTCAGGGTATGGCTGTGGTCGACCACGAGCTGAATGGAAAAATCCGAAACGACAAAGGCATAGACCAGGGTGCCGAAAGCCAGCACCACGAAGACCAGCAGGCCCATGGCCGCGCTCGAGGCAGTCTTGCGGGCGACTTGCGCTGTGGGGCGCATGCCCATCAGGCCGGAGATCGACATCACCAACGCCAGCGCCAGCGCAAAGCACAGAGACAATTGACCCAGTTCACCGATCACGCCGATATCCTCATTTCACGCCTTCTTGCCAGCGGCCGCTGCGCTTCAAGGCGTCAACCACTGCGGGCGGCATGTATTTCTCATCATGCTTGGCCAGCACTTCGCTGGCAACAAAGGTGCCGCTTGCGTCCATCGCACCCGTGGCGACCACGCCCCGGCCTTCGCGAAACAGGGCCGGCAGCACGCCATTAAAATCGGCGGGAATGGTGCTCTTGCCATCGGTGACACGGAAATGCACCTGCGCACCCGCGCCATGCTGGAGGCTGCCCTTTTCCACCAGCCCGCCGAGCACGAAAGCAATACCCTCACCGACCTGTTTGACGGCCACATCGCTGGGGCTGCGGAAATACATGGTATTTTGTCCCAACCCGTAAACGATCACCCCGGCCAAGGCCGCGCCCGCCGCCAACAATGCAGCGGCAAAGGCCAGTCGGCGTTTTTTCCTGGCATTCATTCAGTGATGTCCGCCCTTGTGCAGGATCTGGTCGGCAATGCCGGTTTCATAGCTGACACCCGCCGGCGTCAGGGCGATTTGATCGGGCCAGGCGCACCTGATCAGCCCCTTGCGGTGAAGCGCGTTCCACACATTTTCATTTTCAAGACCGGTGGCGTCGCTGGCATTCACCATCGCGTCTCCCAGATGAAAATGGTCGCCATGGGCGTGCGGGAACTGGGTGATGGCGGTATCGCCTTGCGGTGTCGGACTGGCGGCACCGGGGATTTGCGCGATGGCCTGCAGCAGGGTGAGCGTGCGCAGCTGCAATGAATTCAGCTTGGACGGATTGGCTTTCGGCGGCATCAGGCAACCTTAAAGAAAACGGCCGGGACCATACAGTCCCGGCCGCGCCAGCGCAAAAGTGTACCGTCGTCCTAGCGGTGATGCCCGCCGCCGCCGCCGTGGAAACCACGACCGCCGCCGCCCCAGCCATGACCGCCGCCCCAACCACGGCCGCCGCCGAAGCCGAAGCCGAACGACAGGCTCGGGCCGTAATAGGGATAATAGCCGTAAGGCTGCGGATAATAATAAGCTGGCGGTGGCGGGCCGTAACCGTAACCGGGCGGCGGCCTGTCATAAGCGGCCTCGCGGTTGTCCTCATGCATGCAGCCATAATACGCATCGGCATAAGCGGCACGCACATCGCTGGCTGCGGCGCGCGCATTGCTGGAGCCAATCGCCGTGCCCGCCAGCAGGCCCGCGCCAGCGCCAGCGGCGGCGCCCAGGCCGGCATTGCCGGCGCCGGCACCGATAATCGCGCCAAGGGCCGCTCCACCCAGAGTGCCGCCAACCGTGCCGCGCGTCTGCTCGTCACGCGCCGCCTCGCCCGGGGTCGTGTAGCCGGTGCGCGCAGCAGCATCGCGGCGGCAGAACATGTCACGGTCGGCCATGTCACGGTCAGTCTGGGCCTGTGCGCCCGGATTCCTTTGCGAATTGTCGTAACGCGCACCGGGCGGACCATCCGCGGTGCCGCGGTCCGAAGGACGATCGGACGGATAAGCTTCGTCGTCGTCATAGTCCGGCGCACTGCGCGCGCTATTGGACAGATTGTTGGGCGGCGCATTCGCCGGCTGCGCTATCGCGGTTCCACCCAATAGGGCGACCGTCAAAGCGGCGATAATCGGTGTGCGAAACATTGGGAACGTCTCCACGGAGTGATTGCCCCTCTAGCCTCTGCACATAGAAAACGCCCCTGCGGGTTCAATGTCAAAGCCAAGATTTGGGTATTTTTCGCGGGAACCAAGCCGCCGTTCATCCGGCGTTCAGGAAGGGTTTGAAACGCTGTACCCTGCCAGAATATACCCAGCGCCGTAACCATGCGGGCAGCCTGCAATGCGGCCCACAGTGGCGGCGAAGCGGCCAATAAAGCGGGCGCGCTTGAAAACCTGATTAAGCTGCGGCAGAAAGCGCAGCGCGCCCGCGCCGGCGCAGCAGTTCCGCCTCTTCATCGCTGAAAAGGAAGACCGACAGTTCCGCGCAAAACAGGAATTGGGCATTGGCGACGGTGTTTTTCGGATCGGCTTTCAAGGCCTTCACCAGGTCTTCGTTATAGCGCTTGAGAAGCGTACAGAGATCGTCATCGGCCACCTGCTGCTTGGCGCTAAAAGATGCGGCCGCGGCGAAAGACCGGCAGCCCGCCACCAGCCGCGCGTAACGCAGCGCCATTTCATGCTTTTCCGCTCCGGGATGCTTGCTGAAATCGGCGCCCTTGCCTTTGGACATGGGCAGGGCCGCGCCAAACTCCTTGGGCGCACGCTCCATGAAGCTTTCCATCACCTTGCCGATCTGCACACGCTCGTCCAGCAGGCGCTTGCCCCATTCGCCTTCGCGCTTGAGCTCGATCTCCTTGACAATATGGCGGGAAAGATCGGCGAAGGTGCTGGCCTCATGCATCAGCCTGTCGGCGTCGAACAGCGGATGACGGGTCGCTTGAATCGACGTCTTCAACGCCTCCATGCGTCCGAACAGGATTTCACCAACCAAACCCATGTCGGTCTTGGAAATCAAGGTTTCGTCGGTATGGCGGGTCACCAGCAGGGGCAGCCGCAACGCTTCCCAAGGCCGGCTCAGGCGATTCATCACGATCACCGCGACATAGGGGGCGACATCAGGCTGGTTCATTGCAAGTTGGTCGTAGATTTCGCGCACCTGCCAGACCAGTTGTTCCTGGAACAGCGGCACCGGCGGCGGCAGCAGGCTCGCAAGCCGCTCAATCGTTTCGCCTGCCGACAGCAAAAGCATGATGTCGGACATGTCTTCCACGGCGAGAGGGTCGCCCAAAATCTTCTGCGCCGCCTGGCGGCCCGCTGCGCTCGCCAGCGCCTTCTTCATGGCCTCGGCGGCCAACGCCCAGAACTTGATGGCACCGCTCAGTGCGTCCTCTGGCCTGTGACCGAGGACCAGCACCTTGCATTCGGCGTTGTACACTTCCGTCTCGGCCGGCAGCAATGTTTGCGAAATCCAATTCCATAACGGCACCAATGTGGAGCGCGAGATAACGCCTTTCTGCTTCACCTGGCGCGGCGCATTGCTCAACAGGTCCTGGAAAGGGCGGCAGAACAGCCGCAAAGGGGTGGGTGCGCGCGTGTAGTTTTCCCGCAAAAGGATGGGGCGCAATCCTTCCAGGATTTCCTCATGCGGCAGGGCGTGACCGTCTGTCAGCCGGTCCACTTCCACAGCCATCGCAAGGCGTGCGGCTATCGGCCCCGGAAGACCGCCAAGAAACGCCTTAAGCAACCCTACTTTGTCTTGCGGTATCATAAAAAATAGACCCTGCAGCCCCCTGCTGCCCGCGCCAACATTAGGGACAATATCCTTAACGTCCTGTTTCTTTTAGTGAATTGCGGGCAGGTCGAGACGGGCCAGAACCCCGCCCAGGGAACTTGCGTCCAGGGCGAAAAAACCCCCGTAGAGCTTGGAAATGTCCCGTACGATGGCCAGGCCCAGGCCAGAGCCTGGGACGCTTTCGTCCAGCCTCTCGCCCCGGGCCCCGACCTGAACCCGCTGCTGCGCCGAAAGCCCCGGCCCATCGTCTTCCACGGTCAAAATCAGCCGGCCGCCGGCTTTTTCGCAGCGCACCCGCACCCGGCTTTTTGCCCACTTGCAGCCATTGTCGATCAGATTGCCCAGCATCTCTTCCAGATCCTGGCGCTCGCCGCGAAAATAGATGTCATCATCGCATTCCGCGTCGATCACAATCGCACGCACGGCATGAATGCGGGCGATGACACGGGACAGATCGTCCATCACCGCGCTGAGCTGGGTACGGTTGCCCAGCACATCCAGCGAGCCCGCCGCGCGGGCTCTGGCGAGATAGTGATCCACCTGGCGGCGCATGGAAAAGACCTGACGCTTCACCATCGCGGACAGGGGTGCGGCTGCAGGATCGCGTTCATGCGCCTCGGCTTCGGCGGCCAGTACCGAAAGCGGCGTCTTGAGAAAATGTGCGAGATTGGAGACGTGGGTGCGGGCGCGGCCCACCACTTCCTCGCTATGCTGAATCAGGGAATTGAGTTCACTTGCCAATGGCGCGATCTCGGTGGGGAATTTCCCATCCAGCCGACGCGCTTCGCCGTCACGGATCTTGGCGAGCCCCTTGCTGATCTGGCGGAGCGGCAGCAAGCCGACTTTCACCTGCACCAGGATGGCTGCGATCAAGCCAAATCCCAGAAGCAAAAACGACCATAACAGCGTGGTGTTGAAGTCTTCCGTCTGGCGATCCACTTCCGACACATCGCCTGCGACCAAAAAGATGTAATCGGCATCGCTGCCATTTTCGGGCGTCAGATCCACGCGCCGCGACACCACACGCAGACGCTGGTTTTCCGGGCCTGCGGCGCTGCCCCAGGTCAGCGCGCCCTTGCGGGCTTGGTCGACAGGATGGATTTCCCGGTCGAACAGCGAGCGTGAAATCTGTCCGCCGCTTTGGCCTGCCCGTATCTGATAATAGAGACCGGAATAGACGCGGTCGAATTTGTGATTGACGAAACGGTCGGCCAGCATCACCCCGCCATTGGGATCGGGTTCGGCGGCGGCGATCAAGCCATCCATGTCGGCTTGCAAGGCTGCGTCGAAATTGTTCTGCGCCGCCATGCGGAAGGCATTGGACAGAACAACGCCGCCCGCCGCCAGCCCCAGCATGGTCCATACCGCCGCCGCCGCGATCAGGCGGGACGATAGAGACTCAAGCTTCAGCCGCCGTGCCGCCCAGTTTGGGATCTTCCAGCGAATAGCCAAGCCCGCGCACCGTCTGAATGAGGCCTGCGTCCAGTTTCTTGCGCAGGCGGCCGATAAAAACCTCGATCGTATTGGAGTCGCGGTCGAAATCCTGGTCGTAGAGATGCTCCACCAACTCGGTGCGCGATACCACCTTGCCGCGATGATGGGCAAGATAGGCCAGCAACCGGTATTCCTGACTGGTGAGCTTCACCGGATTGCCGTCGAGCGTGACGCGACTGGCGCGGGTATCGATGCGCAACTTGCCGATCTCGATGTCGGCAGTGGCGATACCGGCGGCACGGCGCAGAAGCGCCCGCAGCCGCGCCAGCAGTTCCTCGGTATAAAAGGGCTTGGCGAGATAATCGTCGGCGCCGGCGTCAAACCCCGCCACCTTGTCGCTCCAGCGGTCACGGGCGGTAAGGATCAGCACCGGCATGGCCTTGCCGCTGCGGCGCCATTTCTCCAGCACGGCGACGCCGTCCATCTTGGGCAGGCCGAGATCGAGAATCACCGCGTCATAGGGCTCGGTATCCCCCAGGAAATGGCCTTCCTCGCCATCCTGCGCGCAATCCACGACATAGCCGGCATCCCCAAGCGCCTTTTTCAGAAGCCGCTGCAGATCCTTGTCATCTTCCACCAGAAGAATGCGCATGTCCTAATGCCTCCAGCGGCCGCCGCGGCCGCCACCGTCGCGATAGGGCCTAGCATAGCCGGGACCGGGACCGAAACGGTGCTCGCGGCCCCATCCTTGATCGTAAGGATCGGCCGTGTAAGGCGGATAGCGATCCACAAAGGGCCGCGCATATCCGGTCAGCGGCGCGCCCCGGAAACGATCATTGTCGAAACTGTCGCGCCCGGGCGACGAGCGCAGCACCCGGCCATTGCGCGCGTCGGCATCGAACCAGATGATCCGCCCGTCAGGGGTCATCCATTTCAGATGATAATGCGCATCGCCCGAGGACCCGTAGGTTGGTCCCTCGGCGTCATAGAACTCTCCCGGATGGGTGCGCCGGATGCCCGGCAAAAGCCGGTCCAGGGGCTGCACACCATCCCCATAGGGCGGACCACCATAGGGCTGTGCCGGGGCGGGAGTCGTCAACGCCGCCGTCAGCAAGGCGAAAATGCCCAGGAAAATCCGTGAAAAACCGTGCGGGCGCATGGGTCTTTTGTACGTCCTGACACATGAACCCCGAATGAACATCGCGTCCAGACCCGGTTCAGCTTGGCTTGCCTAAGGTTGGGTTCATGGACGGCAAGAACAGGCCGCCCACTGCATGAAAGGAGACAATGATGTCTAGCATGAAAAACATTCTGGCGGCAGCGTCACTGGCGGTTCTTTCGGCGGCCGGCATCACCACCGCCGCCGCCCAGCCCTGGGACCATCATGGCTGGCGCGCCTATGAGCGCCATGAGCGCTTCGAGCACCGCGCCACTGTCGGCCGGGTGCGCTTGGCGCAGGCCCTGCGCTTCCATCGTTACCGGATGATCGGCGAACCCTATTTTGTCCATGACCGCTATGTGGTGCGCACCATGACCGCTTCGGCCGTATCGTTTTCGTCCAGGTCGATCCCTATAGCGGAGCCTTCATGGGCGAGGTTCGCCTCTAATTCCGTCATCGCGCAATCCGATTGGATTGCGCCTTGAACTTGGGGCGCAAGGCCCGTGGAATGCCCCTCCCCATAGGGCCCCAAGCGTCAAGTGGAGCCCGCGTCGCAAGACGCGGGCTCCTTACTTTTTTTATACCCCATCTGTTGCGACGGGCTCGCTCACATCATTGCCGGAATATGTAATGACGGCGGGACGAAAATCCCATCCCCGCAATATCTTCACCACTGCTTCCAGCGCGTCCTTGACGGTGCCCCGCGCGATGGCATCCAGCATCTGCTCGGTGTTCAGCGACACGGTCGCCGCCTGATGGCCGCGCGGACCCGGCAGCGACAGAAACAGCGGCACCGAACTCGTCACCCCCGTCACCACGAAATCCTGGAACCATTTCTGCCGCACGATCCGATGCGGATGGCCGACCAGCATCAGTCCGATGCCGGTGGCCAGATCGAAGTCCTCGGAAATGCCTTCGGTCTCGACATAGGGCAGAACACCCGAGCGGTCGGGCCGCCAGTCGTCGCTGAAGATGTCCACGGTCCGCCAGGCGCAATAATAGCTGCGGCAGACCGGCGGCCGCGCGTCATAAATGGTGCAGCCGGTGCTGGCGCAGTGGCGGCACCGGGCGCCCGACAGTTTCTGGATTTCCGGCTTGTTGATGGTGGGCACCAGGCAGCAGACGGTACAGCCGCCACAGTCCCGCCCCGGTATCAAGGTCATGCCGTCCCACATGGCGTTAAGCTTGGCACGCAAGGCGCGCGGGCCGCCACCTTGAAACCGCCGCAAATATGGATCAGCAATCGGGTCTATGTCGGATTGGCGAAGCCTCCTGAACCGCGCGGACTGGCGCCAAGCCGCGCAGGCGGCGCGGCCCTATGCACCCGGCGTCGCCATCGCCGCGGCGGTATGCGCCGCGCCCCTGCTATTGCTCTATCTCATTCCTCCGATATTGGGCCTGTTCGCGCCCAAGCTCGATCCGGGCGTGGACCTGTATGCCGTCAACCGGCCGCTGGCATTCACTTTTCTGGACGCTGCCGGCGCCGAAGTCGGCCATCGCGGCGCGGTTGTGGGCGAGCGGCTGAAACTGGAGGAGATGCCGGCCTATCTTCCCGCCGCCTTCATCGCCATGGAGGACCGGCGCTTCTACTACCACAATGGCATCGACCCCGTGGGCCTGGGCCGCGCCCTGCTGCTGGACCTTCGGGCCCGCCACTGGGTGTCGGGCGGCTCCACCATCAGCCAGCAGACAGCCAAGATCGTCTACACCAACCAGCAGCGCACCATGTCGCGCAAGCTGACCGAGCTGATCGACGCGGCGGGGCTGGAAAAATCGCTGACCAAACGTCAGATCCTGCAGCTCTATCTCAACCGCATCTATCTGGGCAGCGCCGCCTATGGCGTGGATGGCGCAGCCCGCGTCTATTTCGGCACCAGCGCGCGGCAACTGACCCTGGCCCAGGCGGCCATGCTGGCGACACTGACCCGGGCGCCGTCCGTTTTCTCGCCCCGGCGCGATTTGCTCAAGGCCCAGCAACGCGCCAGCCTGGTGCTGGATTCGATGGTCGACAATGGCGCCATCACCGAAAGCCAGGCCGAAGAGGCCCGCGCCCACCCGGCTCAGATCATCGACCGCGCCAGCCTGGACGCGCGCAACTATTTCCTGGATAGCGCCGTCGACGAGGCCACCAGGCTTGCCACCGTGAATGGCGTGGCGCCCAGCGCCGACATGGTGGTCCACACCACCCTGGAACCCAAGGTGCAGGAAGCAGCCCGGCTGGCGGCACTTCGCACCATCGCCAAATTCGGCAAGAAAAGCCGCGTCAGTGAAGCCGCGGTGGTGATCATGAAGCCCGATGGCGCGGTCAGCGCCCTGATCGGCGGGGTGGATTACCGGGACTCGGTGTTCAATCGCGCCACCCAGGCCCATCGCCAGCCGGGCTCGGCCTTCAAGCCCTTTGTCTATCTGACGGCACTGGAGGCCGGTCTTTCGCCGTGGGAAACACGCGACGACGAAGCGGTCGACATCGGTGGTTACAAGCCCACCAATTTCGGCGGCAAAATCTATGGCACGCTCACGCTGGCCGAGGCCTTGGCCCACAGCGTCAACACCATCACCGTCAACCTGGCACAGGAAGTGGGCATGCCCAATGTCGTGGCCGCCGCCAAGCGCGTCGGCATCACCTCGCCACTGGAAGCCAATGCCAGCCTGGCGCTGGGCACCAGCGAAGTGACGCCGATCGAATTGACGGCCGCCTATGCCGCCTTCGCCAATGGCGGCTACCGCGTATCGCCCTATCTGGTGACCGAAGTGGATATCGGCAACAAGCCTCTCTATCAACGCCACGCAACCCCGCCCCAGCGTGTCATTGCTCAAGCCGTGGACCGCGACCTGACCGGCATGCTGTTTGGCGTGGTGGCCAATGGTACCGGCGGTTATGCCTCGCTGCACGGCCGCGAGGCGGCGGGCAAAACCGGCACCACACAGGATTCTCACGACGCCTGGTTTGTCGGCTTCACCACCGACTATGTCGCTGCCGCCTGGGTCGGCAATGACGATTCCTCACCCACGCGCGGGGTGACCGGCGGCACATTGCCCGCCTATATCTGGCGCGACACCATGCTGGCCGCGGAACAGGGAATGCCGCTCAAGCCGCTGGACCGGTCGGTGCAACCGCCGCCCGAGGACACGCAGATGGTGGCGTCGGGTGCAACCTGGGACGGCCGCGACGACGAAAGCCTGAGCCGGCTGCCCAACCTGCCCGCGGAAGAACCGCAGCAGCGCACCGAACGCCACCACCGTGGCGGCCTGCTGGGCTGGCTGTTCGGCAGCGACGATGATGACGACGATGCCCCGCCGCCGCCACGCCGCAGCGATTCCGCGCATTGAGGTACGACCGGCCTTGCCGGGCAAATCGGTCCAGTGGACCGATTTGAGTACCGAAAGCGCCGAGTTTAGGCGAGGCGCAGAGCTATGACCTGTCCAAATCGATTTCAAATTTCTGTTATAAGGCGACGATGATCCGCCGCCGTGCATTCCTTGCCTCCGCGATGCTGCCCCTGTTGCCGCGGTCTGCTGCCGCTGCGACCACCATCCGCTTTGTCACCGACTGGAAGGCGCAAGCCGAACATGGCGGCTTTTACCAGGCGCTTGCCGATGGCCTTTACGCCAAGCGCGGCCTGGACGTGAAGATCATCCAGGGCGGGCCGGACGTGAACGTGCCGCAGTTGCTGGCGGGCGGCGCGGCCGACTTCGGCATGGGGTCCAACAGTTTCATCTGCCTCAACATGGTCAGGACCGGCGTTCCCTTGCGCGCCGTCATGGCTATTTTCCAGAAAGACCCGCAGGTTCTGATCAGCCATCCGCGCCGCGACATCAATTCGCTGGCCGACATGCGCGGCAAGCCGATCCTGATCTCGGCCGCGACCATGAGCGCCTTCTGGCCCTGGCTGAGGGCCAAGTTCGGCTTCAGCGACACCCAGATCCGCAAATACACCTACAACCTGGCGCCGTTCATCACCGATCCCAACGCCATCCAGGAAGGCTATCTCACCAGCGAGCCCTTCACGGTGCAGCAACAGGCGCATTTCACACCCAAGATTTTCCTGCTCTCCGATTACGGCTATCCCGGCTATGCCAACATGGTGCTGGTGCCGCAGAAATGGATCGACACCAACCGCAAGGCCGTCCAGCTGTTCGTAGACGCCACCCGCGACGGCTGGCTGATGTATCTCGAAAATCCGGCAAAGGGGAACGCGCTGATCAAACGCGACAATCCCGACATCACCGATGCCATTCTCAATCAGGCCTGGGACAAGATGAAACGCTATGAATTGCTGATCAGCGGCGACGGCCGCGCCTTTGGCCTGGGCAGCATGACGGATGGCCAGTGGAAGCTGTTCTACGACACCATGGCGTCGGAAGGCCTGTATCCCAAAGGGCTGGACTACAAAAAGGCCTATGATCTCAGCTTCGGCCGCGCCACCTTGCAGAAGTATCAATGATCGCTCTGTCGGGAGTGTCCAAGCGCTTTTCCAACGGAACGCAGGCACTATCCGACGTGTCGTTTCAAATCGGCGAAGGCGAATTCGTCTGCTTGCTGGGGCCCAGCGGTTGCGGCAAGTCCACCGCACTGCGGATCGCGGCGGGTCTGCTGGCACCCGATTCAGGCACCATTGCCTTTACCGGCGGCAAGCCGGAAATCGGTTTTGTTTTTCAGGAACCGACTTTGATGCCCTGGGCGGACACGCTGGCCAATGCGCGCCTGCCGCTGGATCTGAAACGCATGCCGCGTGGCGACGCCGATGACCGCGCCACGCGTGCGCTCGCCCGCGTCGGCCTGGCAGGCTTTGAGCGCGCTTATCCGCGCGAGCTGTCCGGCGGCATGAAGATGCGGGTGTCGCTGGCCCGCGCGCTGGTGGCACAGCCCAAACTGTTACTGCTGGATGAACCTTTCGCGGCGCTGGACGAGATTACGCGCAATGGCTTGGGCGACGATTTGCTCAAGCTGTGGCGTGAGGACGGTCTGACCGTGCTGTTCGTCACCCACAGTGTTGGCGAAAGCAGCTATCTGGCGGGGCGTGTGCTGGTGATGACACCGCGCCCCGGCCGCATTGCCGCCAACCTTGTCTTGCCTGCCGGACGCGATACCCGTCTGGCACCGCCATCCATCGAAGCCCAGCGCAGCATTTCCACGGCTCTGAATGAGACTATGGCTGCATGAGGCACGCGGCAGTCTTTCCCATATTGTTAGCGGCACTGCTGTTGGGCGTGTGGGAATGGGCTGTGCGGCATTGGCAGGTGCCGCCCTATGTGCTGCCCGCGCCATCGGCCATCGCGCGGGCCTTTGCGGATAACTTCACGTCCCTGATGGCCGCGCTGTTTTCCACTCTCACCGTCACGCTGGAGGCTTTCGCGGCGGCCTGTGTGCTGGGTGTCGCCACGGCGATCCTGTTCGCACAAAGCCGTCTGCTGGAGCGCACGCTCTATCCCTATGCCGTGATCCTGCAGGTAACGCCGGTGGTCGCCATTGCACCGCTGATCCTGATCTGGGTGGGATTTGAACGCATCAATCTGGCGCTGGTGATTGTCGCCACCATCGTCGCCTTCTTTCCCATCCTGGCGGGCGCTACCTTGGGATTGAAATCAGCGGACTTCAATCTGATCGATCTGGCCCGGCTCTATGGCGCTACACGCGCGCAGATCTTGTGGCGCATCCGCCTTCCCACGGCGCTGCCTTATCTGCTGTCGGGCATGAAGACCGCTGGCGGGCTGGCGCTGATCGGCGCGGTGGTCGCCGAATTCGTGGCGGGTTCGGGCACCGCCACGGGCCTGGCCTGGCGCATTGTGGAATCCGGCAACCGGCTGGAAATTCCCACCCTGTTTGCGGCCCTGGCCTTGCTGGCCTTTAGCGGCGTTCTGATCTTCGCATCCCTGTCATTGCTGGAATGGGCCTTGCTGCGGCGCTGGCACGAAAGCGTTATTTCACGTCCGTCTTGATGGGCGCGCTCTCGCGCACCCACACCATGGCACTCAATCCCAGTACCAGCGCCGCGCACATATACCAGGCAGGCGCCAGCGGCGAACCGGTGACTTCCGTAAGCCATGCGACCACGAAAGGCGCCGAGCCGCCGAAAATCGCGATCGCCACGGCATAGATGATGCCGATACCGCCGGAACGGATATGCGGGGGGAAGCTCTCAGCCAGAAAGGCCATGATCGGCGATGAGCCCAACGCCAGCAGCGGCGCCATCACCAATGCGGTACCATAAAGCGCCAAGGGCGTGCGCAAATGCGCCATCATCAGGAAACACGGCAAACCCGCGGCGCAAAGAAGGGCAAACGCGGTAATGATCACCGGCTTGCGGCCCAGCCGGTCACTGAGCCACCCGCCGAGGGGATTGATAATCGCGCCGCAGGTTCCGGCTAAAGCAACCGCGCCGAACGCTTGTGCCGACGGAAGGCCCAGCGTGTGGGTGGCGAAGACATTCAGATAGTACAGCGTGTAAGTGGCGATGGTCATGCTCGCCGCGATCACTGTCAACAGCAGCGCCAGCCCGAGTTGGGCGCGTGTGAGCCCCGGCTTGGCATCGGCTTGCCGCTGGAACGTCTCAGGCAGGCGGCGGCGTATCACCAATGCGAAAGGCACCACCGCGGCGCCCAAGAGCATCGCCACGCGCCATCCCCAAGCGGTCAGGTCCGATGGTGTCAGCAGACTGGACAGGGCGAAACCCACCAGACCGGAGACCAGGATCGCCACCTGCTGGGTCGCGAGCTGGAAAGAGACGTAGAGTCCCCGTTTCTCCAGCGGCGCCGCCTCCAGCAGGAAGGCAGTGGCCGGACCGACTTCGCCGCCCAGCGCAAACCCCTGCAGCAGGCGGAAAAGCACGACCAAGACCGGCGCGGCTACGCCGATGCTGGAATAGGACGGCGTCAGCGCCAGCCCCACGATGCTCAGCCCCATCAGGCCAAAGGAAAACAGCATGGCAGGCTTGCGGCCGATGCGATCACCCAGCGGGCCGATCAATGCACCACCCAAGGGACGGGTCAGGAACCCGACGCCGAACGTCGCCAGGGTCAGAAGCAGGCTGCCGGTGGGGCCGTGGCCGGGAAAGAAAACCGCACCGATCTGCACCGCGAAAAGGCCGAAAATCAGGAAATCGTAGAATTCCAGCGCATTGCCGGCCACCACCGCGCCCAGTTGCGGAACAGTCAAACGTCTTGTGGTCACGCCCAGAATCCCCCTGTTTCGCCAACTATGCCCGCATCGCAGCCCAACGTAATACAAATAAATTATGTTATATTTACGAAACTACACCTGTGACGTGTTGAAGTCTTGATTTCCCCGCCCACCCATGATCTTTCCGCCTTCATGGCGCACCAAAATCACGGCCTTCAGATGCTCACCGCGAACCGTCTGCGCGACGGCGATGTGTTGTACCGCAAAGCCAAGGGGTGGGTGCCGTTGCTTGTCGATGGCGAGGTCTATCCCGACCAGGCCAGCGCCGACGCCGCGCTGGCGGCGGCCACGGCCGAGCTGGTCCGCAATGAATTTGTCGCGCCCTATCTGTTCGAGGTCCGCGAGGTGAACGGCAAGATCAAGCCGGTGAAGGAACGCGAGATCATCCGCGCCGCCGGGCCGACGGTGCATCCCCATACCGGCAAGCAAGCGGGCCAATTTCATGCTTGAGAAGTTCAATGCTTAATCCGCTGGTCAAACAAGTCGATCCCAACATGTACCGCTATGACGAGTTCGACGCGCAATTCGTCAGCGAGCGGGTGAACCAGTTCGCCGGCCAGGTGGCGCGGCGGCTGTCGGGCGAATTGACTGAAGACCAGTTCAAACCCTTGCGCCTGATGAACGGACTGTATTTGCAGCTGCACGCCTACATGCTGCGCATCGCCGTGCCTTACGGTACCTTGTCGTCGCGGCAGATGCGCAAACTCGCCCACATCACCCGCACCTATGACAAGGGCTTCGGCCACTTCACCACTCGCACCAATCTGCAGCTCAACTGGATCAAGCTGGTGGATGTACCCGCCATCCTGCGCGAGCTGGCGGATGTGGAAATGCATTGCATCCAGACATCGGGCAATTGCGTGCGCAATGTCACCGCCGACCAGTTCGCCGGCGCCACCGACGAAGAACTCGAAGATCCGCGCCCGCTGGCCGAGATCATCCGCCAATGGTCGAGCCTGCATCCCGAATTTGTTTTCCTGGCCCGCAAGTTCAAGATCGCGGTGGGCGCCACCGAGCATGACCGCGCCGCGCTGCAGTATCACGACATGGCGGTTCAGATCGTGAAGAACGCCCAAGGAAGGATCGGCTATAAGGTGATGGCCGGCGGCGGGATGGGCCGCACCCCCTATATCGCCCATGTGATGCACGAGTTCGTCGAGCGCGAGGACATCCTCGCCTATCTGGAAGCAGTGCTGCGCGTCTACAACCAGGACAGCCGCCGCGACAACATCCACAAGCAACGCATCAAGATCCTGATCAACACCATCGGGCCGGAGGAAATGCGCCGCCGCGTGGCGCGCGAGTTCGAGGAGATCAAGCGCACCGCCACCCTGCAACTGCCGCAGGACGAACTGGACCGCATCACCGCCTATTTCGCGCCGCCCAAATTCGAGACCGGCCTGCCCGACACGATTGCGCAAAGCGGTAAGGATTTCGCCAATTGGGTGAAGACCAACATCCATAAACACCGCGCCCCGGGTTATGCCATCGCCACCATCACCCTGAAGACGCCGGGCCAGGTGCCGGGCGACGCCACCGCCGACCAAATGGACGTGATCGCCGAACTGATGGACCAGTTCAGCGTCGGCGAAGTGCGGGTGACGCATGAGCAAAACCTGGTGCTGCCGCATGTCCGCAAGAAGGACCTGCCGGCGATTTACGCCCGGTTGAAGGAACTGGATTTCGCGGCGCCCAATGCCGGCCTGATCACCGACATCATCGCCTGCCCCGGACTGGATTATTGCGACCTGGCCAATGCGCGTGCGATCCCGATCGCCCAGCGCATCGCCAAGAAGTTCGAGGATCTCGACCGCCAGCATGACATCGGTGAGCTGAAGATCAAGATTTCCGGCTGCATCAATGCCTGCGGCCACCACCATGCCGGCCATATCGGCATCCTGGGCGTGGACAAGAAAGGCGTGGAATTCTACCAGCTGATCCTGGGCGGCTCCGGCGCGGAAGACGCCAGCATCGGCGAGATCATGGGCCCCGGTTTCGGCGAGCATGAGATCGCGGATGCGGTGGAGCGGGTGGTGAATGTCTATCTGAAGACGCGTCAGCCCGGCGAGCGGTTCCTGGACACCTATCGCCGGCTGGGCATGGCGCCGTTCAAGCAAGCCGCATACGAGAAAGAAGCGGCGTGACCAAACTCATAAAAAGTGGCGCCTACGCGCAGGATAGCTTTGCGCCCGTGACGGACGATGCAGCACTGCCCGAGGGCGCGGTACTGGTGTCGCTGACCCGTTTCCAGAAAGAGCGCGAGGCGCTTTTGGCCCGCAACACGCCGCTGGGCGTGCGGCTGCAGAGCCACGAAAATCCCGAAACGCTGGGCGCCGACGTCAACCATTTTTCGCTGATCGCGCTGGAATTCCCCAAGTTCCGCGACGGCCGGGCGTTCAGTTGGGCGCGGATTTTGCGCACGCGTCTGAGCTTTGGCGGCGAAATCCGCGCCGTGGGCGATTTTCTCTACGACCAGGTGAATTACCAGCACCGGGTCGGTTTCGACGCCTGGGAAGTGCCGGACAATTTCACCATTGAAATGTTCAACCGCGCTTTGACCGAGATGACCAACGTCTATCAGCCTTCCACGGACGGCAAGAAAACCATCCGCGAGCTGCGCGCCGGCGGCTGACCGATCAGCGCAGCCATAAAAGTCGCACTATTCCCACGATGACGGCGCCCGATGCCAACAGGGAAAGAACCCACGTCATTTCGAAATCGATGCCGTGAAAGGTTTGCGGATGAAGGTTGGCGATCGCCATCAGCGGAACAAGAAGCATAATACAGCCACCGAAGAAACTGGCGGCGGCCGAAATTGCCTGCTCCCAGGGCAAACTGTCTATTTTCGCCTGGTAAGCCGCGAAGTGCGCATCGGTTGCGACCTTCCATTCCCGCCACATCACAAACGCGATGATCAACAACGCGACCACGAACGAGGGCAAAGCGCCCATCAGGCCGCCCCTCTGAATGCCGTCCCAGACAAGGCCGGCCACAAGAGACAGCATGAAAATAGCCAGCAGTAACTGGCGTATAAGCATGACAAAACCTCACTTTTGCCGACTCGAAACTAACGGCAAAGGCTGAGTGCCGGGTTAATGCCGCCCTTTGAAAACGAGGGCCCGCCATGGTCCCCATACAGCCAAGCTGAACACAGCATGAATGGCGGAAATTTCATCTGGGTTGATACTTATTCAGCAGCGGTGGCGTGCCTGGCCCGTTAGGCTGCACCCGATTTCCAAACGGGATTCCCCATGCGCAAGACCCTTCTTCCCATGGTCGCCTCGCTGGCCTTGTGCGGCGCGGCGACAGGTGCGTTGGTCGCCACCACAGCCCGCGCCGAACAAAGTGGGCACAGGCCGACGATGATCGCATTGATGGCGCCGGGCGACGACGCGGCGGCTGCCCCACTCCGCGCCGAGGCCCCGCCTCCCACGCGGGACGTCATGATGGAGCGGGCGCAAATCTGCAAGGATCTCTACGCCCGCAAAGCCGGCGAACTGGCTTTCCTGGAGGCCAAGCTGTCGCTGACCGCCAAACAGGCGCCGTTGTTCGCACATTGGAAACAGGCAAGCCTGGACGTCGCCAAGCAGCGCGAAGGCGCGTGTGCCGCTCCAGAGCGCCGCTTGGGGGCACGCGGACACAGCCCCAGTGTGGTCGACCGGATGACCATGGAAGAAGACCTGTTGAAGAAGCGTCTTGCCGATATCCAGGCCGAGCGCCCGGCCCTGACGGCTTTCTATGAGTCCCTCACCCCGGCGCAGAAGGAAGAGTTCGGCCAGGGCGACATGCGGCGCATGGCCGGGCGCATGCGCATGATGCTGGGCATGATGGGCCGGCCGCATCCGGGCATGGGACCCGGACCGACGGAACATGGCCCGATGGGTGAGGCACCCCCGCCGCCGCCCGCGCAATAAACTTCTTAGAATTGTCACAGTAACACCTCCCGCGCGCCGTGCGTGGGGCCCACGAATGCCGGAGGGGAAAACTTCTTGCACCGAACGCCCCCATGGCTCACAACGCCAAGCCATGAATGCACCAGTGAACCTGCCGGGCCGCTTTGACTCGCTGCCGCGTTTTGCCAGCCCCTTGAAGGCGATCGAAAGCCTCAAGCCGGTGGAGCCGCTATATCTGGTTCATCCCGACAAGTTTGCCGCCGCCGCCAAACAGTTTCTGGAAGGGTTTCCGGGCGACGTTCTTTATGCCGTGAAGGCCAACCCGCATCCGGTGGCGCTGACCAATTTGTGGAATGCCGGCATCCGGCACTTCGACTCCGCCAGCCTGGGCGAGATCGAGGCGGTCAAAAGCCTGCTGCCCGACGCGATCTGCCATTTCATGGCGCCGGTGCGCCTGCCCGGTCAGGCCAAGGCGGCGTTCGAGAAATATGGCGTTACCGATTTTGTGGTCGACAGCGACGCTGAGCTGGACAAGCTGCTGGCCGAGATCGGCAAACCTGCAAAGCTGCGTGTGTTCGTTCGCCTGGTGGCGCAACTGGGCGGGGCGCTGCTGGAAATGTCCAGCAAATATGGCTGCGGGCCCGAGGATGCGGCCAAGCTGTTGAAGCGCGTGGCCACGGCGGGGGTGGCCCCTTGCCTCACCTTCCATGTCGGCTCGCAATGCCTGTCGCCTTTTTCCTATGCCCAGGCGATCGAAATCGCCCAGCGCACGGTCACGCTTTCGGGCGTGGAGATCGCGGCGCTTGATGTCGGCGGCGGCTTTCCGGCCGCCTATTCGGGGCAGGAGCCGCCGCCCTATCACTGGTATTTCGATATGATCAAGGAGGCGCTGACCACCTTGGGCCGCCCTGGACTGAATGTGATGTGCGAGCCGGGCCGCGCCTTGTGCGCGCCGGGAATTTCGCTGGTGGCGCAGGTGGTGATGCGGCGCGGCGACCGGATCTATCTCAATGACGGCATTTACGGCAGCTTCGACGAGCAGCGCTTCATCAGCTTTGACGAGGATTACCCCCCCAGCGGCGTCACTGTCGATGCCAAGGGTAAGGCCAAATTCCTGTCCGGCGAAAAGCGGCCCTTCCGCGCTTACGGCCCGACCTGCGACTCGGCCGACGTGCTGCCGCGGCCGGTGATGCTGCCCAACACAATCGCCAATGGCGACTATGTGCTGTTCGACGCCATGGGCGCCTATACCGTGTCGTCGCGTTCCAGCTTCAACGGCTATTATCCGGATAACTGGGCCGTCATCGCCTAGCCGCTGCCGCGTTAGCAATCGCTTCCGAGCACTGCCAAAAAAACCTTTACCGGAAAAACACGTTTGCCTTTTAACCTCTGCAAGTGGAGACACTGCTTGGTGAGAGAGCCATGGTCAGCAAGGATTTCCAGCTACAGCTCAAAGGCTACGGCCTAACGACCGTCGAAATCCTCTACCACATGCCCGACCATCCCAAGCTGCTGCAACAATTCATCTGGCAGGAATACGATCTTGCTCCGCTCTTTCCCGGCCTGAAAAAGTTCCTGGATTTCTGGCAGCGCGAACTGGAAGGCGCGCTCCATTCCGTCCGCGTGGCGCATGCCAACCTGATCAAGCCGGCGGAATGGAAGCTGGTGGACGGGCTGTTCCGCCTGAACTGAATTGGCGTCGCGCGCGGATTTACAAATCGTTAAGGTGCCGCCCGGCGCCCACGCCAACGGAACCTTAAGACTGATGCGCCAGCATATCCTTCAAAGGATATGCCCATGGCCGCGTCCGAAAAACTTTCGTATCTGCTGCAACTGGCCGACCAGGGGCCGACCCTGCGCGCGGCGCTGGCGGAAGAAGTGGCCGAACTGCTGACCGACTGGCCGGCCGATTATCCGGAAAACATGCGCGCTGTCTGCGAGGCCCTGCTGGCCAAGGCGGCCCACGACGTAGACGCCGCCACCCGCGCCCGGCTGCGGGTGAAACTCGCATCCGATCCCGACCTGGCGCAGCGTGTGCTGCCGCGCGAAGGTGTTTCGCAGGCTTTGGTTGCAGCGGCCCGCAATGGCGCAAAACTGACCACGGTGCTGGCGGAAAGCCTGGGCGTGAACGACGAAGTGGCCCGGCAGATTTTGGACGATGACAGCGGCGCGGCGCTGGCCGTGGCCTGCAAGGGCGCCCATATCGAGCGCGCCGCGTTTTCGGCGCTGGCCTTGCTGGTGCAACCCCCGCGCGACCGCAGCCATGCCTTTGCCGTGCTGGATGCCTTCGACGCTGTGCCGGAGAACGAAGCCGCCCGCGTACTGAGCGAGTGGCGCGAGAACAAAGCAGCTTAGCTTTCGGCGGTGAGGACTGGTTCGTGCGCGTGGTCGCAAGACCGCGCCGCGGAAACTAGCTCTCCGCGTGCACGTCGTGCCGCTCTCTGGTCTTCAGAAACTTCACATTCGGAAAGCGTTCGGCGACATAGCCGATTTCCCAGGCGCTTTTGGCCAGGAACACCGGCGCGCCATCGCGGTCGGTGGCCATGCCGCCCTTGTTGGCATTGGAGAATTTCTCGATCTCGGCTTCGCTGCCCGCTAGCCAGCGGGCGCTGTCATAAGGCGAAGGCTCCAGCTCGGCATCCAGGTCGTATTCCGCCACCAGCCGGGATTTCAAGACATCGAGCTGCAGGGCGCCCACCACGCCCACGATCCATTGCGCCCCGATGGCGGGCTTGAACACCTGGGTGACGCCTTCTTCCGCCAGGCTTTCCAGCGCGCGCGCCAGGTGCTTCTGCTTCATGGGATCGCCCAGCCGCACCCGGCGCAATATTTCCGGCGCAAAATTGGGAATGCCGGTGAACACCACCTGGCCGCTTTCCGACAGCGTATCGCCCACCCGGAGCACGCCGTGATTGGGAATGCCGATAATGTCGCCGGGCCAGGCTTCGTCCACGGTTTCGCGCTCGGAGGCGAAGAACAGGATTGGATTGTGCACCCCGATGGTCTTGCCGGTGCCCGATTGTTTGAGCTTCATGTTGCGCTTGAACTCACCCGAGGCCAGGCGCAGGAACGCCACCCGGTCGCGATGATTGGGGTCCATATTGGCCTGGACCTTGAAGACAAAACCGGCGACTTCCTTGTCGCCGGGCTGGACGGCGGCGCCCAGCGCGGGTTGGGGGCGCGGGCTGGGCGCATAGCGTGCCAGCGCCTCCAGCAGTTCGGCCACGCCGAAATTCTTCAGCGCCGAGCCGAAATAGACCGGTGACAGATGGCCTTCGCGATAGGTGGCGAGGTCGAAGCTGGGCAAGCCCTGCCGCGCCAGGCTGACATCCTCGTCCAGCTTGGCTTTCAAATCCTCCGGCAGCGCCTTGCTGAGAGCGGCGTGATCCACCCGCTCATTGCCGCTGAATGGAATGAAGGCGTTGCTGGTGAAATCCAGCACGCCCTTGAAATTCAGCCCCATGCCGGCAGGCCACATCATCGGCGCTGTCTCGATCTGCAACTGGTCGGAAATCTCGTCCAGCAGTTCGAAGGGATCGCGCGCCTCGCGGTCCATCTTGTTGACGAAGGTCATGATGGGGATGTCGCGCAGCCGGCAGACCTCGAACAGCTTGCGGGTCTGGGCCTCGATGCCCTTGGCGGCGTCGATCACCATCACCGCGGAATCCGCCGCCGTCAGGGTGCGGTAGGTGTCTTCGCTGAAATCCTCATGCCCCGGCGTGTCCAGCAGGTTGAACACCGCGTCCTGATATTCGAAGGTCATCACCGCCGAGGTGACCGAGATGCCGCGCTCCTGCTCGATCTTCATCCAGTCGGATTTCGCCCGCCGCGCCTCGCCGCGCGCCTTCACGCGGCCGGCGGCATGGATCGCCCCGCCCAAGAGCAGCAGATGCTCGGTCAAGGTGGTCTTGCCCGCGTCGGGGTGGGAAATGATTGCGAAAGTGCGCCTTCGGGCAGCTTCGCTGGCGGGGGTCTTACTCATGGGCGCGGGGGTAGCAAAAGCCCGCCCCCAGGGCAACAGCGGCGGCTAGACCTTGGCCCCTATCACGCGTTTCGCCCGGATATACATTTCGATGCTGCGCAAGGTGAACAAGGCGGCGCTGAAGACGATCAAGGCATCGGAAATCAAAACCGCATCCAGATGCCATGTTGCCGCTTCGGCCTCCACGCCGGCCCGCAGGCCGGTGCGGAACAGGATCAGAACCCCCAACACCAGGATAGCCATCTGCCCGCCCGAGACCATCAGGGTACCGTCTTCGGGATGAACCTCGATCGCCATGGTGCGGCCCCAATGCCAGCCGGCCACCCCACCCAGCCCCGCGGCCAATACCAGGCACATCCAATCCTGTGTCGCCAGATGCCGCGCGACGTGCTGTCCCGGCGGCGGCAGGAACAGCACAAGACCGGTGGCGACCAAGATCAGGGCCGGGCGAATCCACAACCGCCCCAGCTTTAATGGCTGGGCCTTGGCCGTGCGGCGCATGCGGAAATACAGTATCGGCAGGACGATCAGGACCGGCAGAAATAGCTGAAGTGCTTGCTGTTGGTTCATGTGCCTTTTTGGCCGCTGCTGATGGTTGTGGATGCAGTCTAAACGATCGGCTCGTCCACAAAGGCGCGCCCCTGCCGGTCCTCGATTTCCACGATCCAAAGATCGGGATCGAATTTCACCTGTTTGTCACACCATTCGGAAGCGCGCGCCTCCGCCGACCAGCCGCCCAGCGGCTGGGCCCAGACCAGATTGCCCTTGCCGTCACGTGCCTGGTTCAGCACCAGGCAGGTGCCGTCCAGCCGGTTCACCCGCAGGATGACCGCGCCGGCTTCTTCCGAGCCCATGCGCACGACAAAGGCCGAAGCGCCCGCCACCTCGGCCCGGCGCGTCAGGGCGCGTACAAATATTCCGGCTTTGAGGCGAGGCGTCATGCGCCGCTTGTATCAGGACGCCGCGCGGAACGGCAGAACCTTGCCGGTGGAAAGGCGGTCGCCCTTGGCATCCACCGCGGCGAAAGGCAGCCGCACCGTGACGGTGGTGCCTTCGCCCAGGGTAGATTCCAGCAAGGCCGTGCCGCCATGCATCTGGGCCAGCGATTTGACCAGCGCCAGCCCCAGTCCCGTGCCTTCCTTGGCGCGGGTCTGCGCGCTTTCGACCTGCTCGAACGGCTTGCCCAGCCGTTGCAAATCCGCCCCGGAAATCCCGGTGCCGGTATCGCGGACCACGATCTCGATCCCCGTGCCCCCCGCCCCGGCTGTAACGCCGACATGGCCGCCCGAGGGGGTGTATTTGACACCGTTGGACAGAAGATTGACCAGGATCTGCTTGATGGCGCGCCGGTCGGCAAAGATCAGCCGCGCGCCGGGCGCCACCGCAAGGCTCAAACCCACGCCCGCACGCTCCGCCGGGATATTGAGGAAGTGCACCGCGCTTTGCGCCGTCTCCTCCAGGTCGAACAATTCCTCCACCAGCTCGAACTTCCCGGCCTCGATCTTGGACATGTCGAGCACAGAGTTGATCAACTCCAGCAGATGCGCGCCCGATTCATGGATCAGGCGGGAATATTCCTGATAGCGCGGCCCCAGCGTGCCGAACATTTCCCGCGTCATCATTTCCGAAAAGCCGATAATGGCGTTGAGCGGCGTGCGCAATTCGTGACTCATATTGGCGAGGAATTGCGACTTGGCGCGCGAGGCTTCCAGCGCGGCATCGCGCGCCTCGACCAGCGCGCGCTCATGGGTCTTGCGCTCGGAGATGTCGCGCGTCACCGCCACAATATCGGCGGGTTCGCCCAGGCTGAGCTGCGCCGGACGGCAGCGGATTTCCGCCCAGACATAATGGCCGCCCTGGTGGCGCAGCCGGACTTCGGCCGCCCCGTCGCGCCCAAAATAGCTGGCGTCCGCCAGCGCCGCCTGCACCGCATTCAAATCGTCGGGGTGGACGATGTCGGGCATCGCCTGGCCGACGACCTCATCGGGAAAACGTCCCAGCAAAGCCGACGTCGCGGGGCTGGCAAAGCGGATGCGCCCATCGGAGGAATGGCGGGTAATCAGATCCATCGCATTGTCGGCCAGGAACCGGTACATGGCGGCCCCTTCCGCCGCCGCCGCATCGGCGGCGCGCTGGCGATCCTGGGCGGCAGCGGCGATCAGCACCGCTTGGACCAGAGCGGCCAGCATCGAGCAGCCGTAAACCTGCCATAGCGGCAGCATCAGCCGCGACGCGGGCAGTTTGCCCATTGCCTCGATCCCAGCCACCACCACAAGCGACACGCCGGCAGCGATCCCCGCGCGCAACACCGCCGACCGGCCACCCGTCAACGCAGCTTCCGCCGGGACCAGGGCAAACCACACCACCAGGGGCGACACCACACCGCCGGTCAGGAGCGCAAGATAGCCAATCAGGACCGCGAAACTGGCAAGCCCAGCCTGTTCCAAGGCAGAAAGAGAAACCGGCGTCAGCGCCAAAAGCGCCAAAAGACCGGGAATCATCAATCCGGCAAGAGCCAGGATCTCGGCGGTATCGGGCCGTCCGACCATGCCAAAAAAGGCCAACCCCAGCGCCACGCCGATGCCGGCCTTGGCGGCCTGCAACAGCACAAACCGGCGCCGCTGCGCCTTGGGATCTGAAAATCTGTCCGTTTTATCCGCCATGATGCCTTGCCAGGCCGCGCACCAGCCGGCGCCAGTCTCACCCCCTCAGGCTTAACGAAAACTGAAGCGTGCGACGACTCGTTCAGTTTTCCACAACGATTGGGGCAGGCCTTGCGCCAGGCGATTCACTTTTCGTTAGGGAAGATGGCGCGATTCGGGCCAGACGGCGACACCGCCCTGCTGGTCCGTACACAGTGATTGCCAGAGCCCTAACCAATCGGCAACGCAAATACCCCACACTTCGCCCGCGATCAGGCGCAGAGCACAACAATGGCCGTGGCCAGTCCGGTACTTATTGACCGTACGCAAATCCAGGAAGACCCGGCAGCGCTGTTGCGTTCGCTGGATTCCCTGCGCACGGCCATCACCATATTCGACCGCGGCGGCCGACTGCTCTATGCCAACGCCCACCTCAATTATCTTTTCCGCTCCTTTCCACCGCACGCCTCGCTGATCGGCCGCAGCTATGAGGAGCTGGTTCGACTGGAGATCGAGGGCGGAGAGATCGCGCCCAGCGCGCTGGCCGTCGGCGCCAAATCCTTTATCGCCCAACGCCTCGGCCAACTGCGGGACGACGAATTCACCCCGCGGGACGTGGCATTGCGCGATCACCGGGTGGTTGAGATCAAGGCCCGCCGTGGCCAGAACGGCCACACCGTGCTGCTGTGGACCGACGTCACGGCCGCCCGCGCCCAGCTGACGCGACTGCAGGAAGCGGTTGCCCTCTCCGCCGAAGCTTTTGCTTTCTACGATGCCGATGACAGGCTGATCTTGGCCAATGAACTCTATTCCGATTTGTGCGGCGTGCAAGTGCTCGACGAATTGATCGGCAAAACCTTTCCCGAAATCTGCGCCAGGGTCGCCTATAACGGCCGCATGGTTCTGGACGAAACGCCGGAAAAATGGCTGGAGCGCCGATTGCAGACACATCGCTCCGCCGCCGGCGCCGTCACCCTGCGCACCAATACCGGTGAAGCCTATCTGGTGCGCGACCGCGCCGGTCACGACGGTGGCCGGGTCATGGTCTTCACCGACATCACCGACAAGGTCCGGGCCGAGACCGCCTTGGCCGAACAGGAACATGCCCTGGCCGACAGCCGCGCCCAGGCGGAAAAACAAAGCACCTATCTCGCCGATCTGGCGGCACGGCTCGACCAGACCAACGCCAGCATGCACAGCGCAAAGACCACTCTGCTGCGCACCATGGGCCATGAATTGAAAACCCCGTTGAACGCCATCCTGGGCTTTTCCGAGCTGATGTCGACTTTGGCGGACAATCTGACGGCGGCGCAGATTCGCGAATATGCCGGCCTGGTGCATCAGGGTGGCAGCAACCTGCTCAAGATCATCAACCAGATCATGGACCTCACCAAAATTTCGGCGGGCCGCTACGACCTTCGCCGCATGCCCGTGGATGTCGGCAGCGTGCTGTGGCTGACACGCGACGTATTCGTGGCACGGGCCGAAGCGCGCGATATCACCATCGATGCGGACCGCTGCCCTGTGGGATTGATGGCAGACGCCGATGAAGGCGTCTTTACCGCCATGATTCACAGCCTTCTGGACAATGCCGTGACCTTTACCAGCGGCAAAACCATCACCCTGTCGGCCGCTGTAACGGAAGCGGGCATCGCCGTGACGGTGGAAGATGACGGCCATGGCGTGCCGCCGGAAGAACTGCAGCGCATCCTGGAACCGTTTGAGCATGCCGGGGGCAGTGAAGGTTCCCAACATGCCAAAGGCGCAGGCCTTGGCCTGACCCTGGTCAAGGCCTTTGCGGAACTGCATGGCGGCTGGCTGGAACTGGACAGCCGGCAGGGCGAGGGATTCCGCGCCACCATCATGCTGCTTCCCGCCTCTCTGCCGACCGCGTCCTAACCCATACCCTGAAGTGATAGGCGGGCTTTCTTCCCGGGAGGCCGCGCGGACGCGGGTTAAATAAAATTTTACGAAAATTTTAACGGCATCTGATTCAACCACGGCATTCTTTTGAATCGAAGCGGAACGATCCCGTCAGTGTCGCGTTTGCGCTGATACAGAGAAGCCACAACTAGGTCCAATTTTAGAAATGCGACTAAGCGCCCGGGAACAGGGCGCGGGCGATGCTGTCCGCGTGGAACACAGAAGGGCATGACATGATTTTCCGGGCCGTATTCTGGATTGGTCTCGTGTCGCTGTTGACGCCGCACGAACCCGATCTCGGCCCGGGACGCCCGGGCGCCGGCACATCACCCCCCTCCCCCCCCACCATCTCATCCCCCGCCAGTGGTCTCTCGCGGACGGGCCAGGATTGTGGTTCGGCATGTGTCGGCGGCCTCGGCCTGCTCTCTGTGTTCCACCTCAACACCGATCGCAATCTGACCGCCCGGCTGGCGGACGTGAAAGCCCAGATCAGGCAGGATCAGCGCGCCCGCGCCCAACGCGCGAAATCGATTTAGCCGAACAGGTCCGCCTGCGAGCGGGCCGTATCACATCCGGCGCGCGCTCTGACAAAGGTCCGCAGACATAGGGTCCGCAGGCACTTTTCGCGCATAAACGGCGCACGTGCTATAGGTGTCGCCGCTATGCGCCCGATCATTCTCCTTGTGCTCCTGCTGCCGCTGACGGCATGCGGCCTGTTTGCGAACAAGGAGATTCGAACCTTGCGCAAAACGCCCGACTATCGCGCCGGCTACCAGGACGGCTGTAGCAGCGCCTGGGGACCCGACGCCAACAAGCGTCATGACGACACCATCGTGCGCGACGACCAGCAGTACAAGAACAACCGCGCCTATCATGTGGGCTGGGATCGCGGTCTGAGGGCCTGCCGCAGCACCGGTTATACCGGGGGCGCCTTGCCGGGAACCGTACCCAGCGGCCCAGTTCCGGACATGAATCCGGGTAATGGCGGAGTACCGCGCGGGCTCTAGTTGCGCAAGCCTCCCCTTGCGGCGCGCGTCAGCGCACAGGAGGGGGTCATGCGGCCGCTATTCAGCGGCCGCTCTCACCGCGTGTTCTTCCTTGTTCAGGTTCTCCGCGGCGAAGTCCCAGTTCAAAATCTTGCTCAGTACGGCAGCGAGATATTTGGGCCGCGCATTCTGATAGTCCAGATAGTAGGCATGCTCCCACACATCCACGGCCAACAGACAGTTCGTGCCTTTGGCCATGGGGGTTTCGGCGTCGGGAGTCTTTTCGATGGAAAGCTTTCCGCCCTTGCTGACCAGCCAGGCCCAGCCGGAACCGAATTGAGTCTTGCCGGCTTCCGCCAACTGCACGATCAGCGCATCCTTGGTGCCGAAAGCTGCGGCAATGGCGCTGTCCAACTGCGCGCCGGGCTTGGTTTTGAAGGGGGTCAGGCTGCGCCAATAGAAATCGTGATTCCACGTCTGGGCGGCGTTGTTGAAAATCTGCTTGTCCTTGGCCTCGCCGCTTGCCGCGGTCTTCTGCACGACCTCCTCCAGCGTCATGTCGGCATAATTGCTGCCGTCCACCAGCTTGTTGAGGGTGTCTACATAGCTCTGGTGATGCTTGTGATAGTGCAAAGAAATGGTGTTGGCAGAGATGACAGGGGCAAGGGTATCTTCGTCCCAGGGCAACGGCGCGAGCTTGAATGGGGTAGGCATGAGGACTCCTCCAACAAATGAAGTGGTGCCCCCCTAACGCACATGGGGTCGAAAAGCTCCCGGCAACCCGCGTTTGTGAAAATATGCCGGCTCAGACGCATTTCAACAATTTGTGATGTCTGTAACCCAATTGTCATTCGACATTCGCGGCTGCATCGCGCAAAACGTCAAACAAGCGGGGTAGTTAGTAGGAAATTGTTGGAGGCCGTAATGCCCGCATACGAAATCTGCTATCTGGATGAGGAAGGCACCCTCACCTACAAATTCTCCGCCGATTGCGATAACGACCAGCGCGCCAAGATCCTGGCCCATGCCATGAAGACGCCCCGCGCCAGAAAGCTGGAAGTGTGGAGCGGGCCGATGCTGATCTACAGCCGCCCCAGCGCCGCGCCGGGACAGCAAATGCTGCGAGCAAACTAAAAACGCGGCTAGAGCAGCCCTTCGCGCCGCACCCAATCCAGCGTCTTATTCAGCCCGCGTTCGAAGCGGTCGAACAATTCATGGATTTCCGCCTCGCTGATCACCAGCGGCGGGCACAGCGCGACACGATCACTGATCAGCGGCCGCACGATGATACCTTCGTCCTGGCAGAACTGACCGCATTTGGTGCCCACCCCTTTGGCGGCTTCGAAATTGCGCTTGGTTTTCTTGTCGGCCACCATTTCGATGGCACCAATCAGGCCGACGCCATCCGCTTCACCCACCAAGGGATGTTCGGCCAGGGCCTTGAGCCGCGCCTGGAAGACCGGCGCCACCTTGCGGACATGGCCGAAGGTATCGCGGCGCTGATAGATCTCCAGTGTCTTCACCGCCACGGCGGCGGCCACCGGATGAGCGCTGTAGGTGAAGGCATGCCAGAGCCCGCCGATGCGCACGGCCTCTTCTTCGATGATCTCCACCAGCTCGGGTGACAGCAGCACCGCCGAGATCGGCATATAGGCCGATGACAGCGCCTTGGCGACCGACATGGAATCGGGCTGAAAATTATAGGTCTGGCAGCCGAAGGCGTTGCCGGTGCGGCCGAAGCCGCAGATCACTTCGTCATCCACCAGCCGAATATCGTATTTGTTCAGCACCGCCGTAATGGCCTCGAAATAGCCGCGCGGGGGCACCATGGCGCCGCCGGCCCCCATCACCGCCTCCACGAACATCGCAGCGATACTGTCGGGACCTTCGCGCTGGATCGTCGCGTCCAGGCTGGCGGCCAGGCGCGCGGAATATTGTTCCTCGCTCTCGCCCGCCTCGGCGCCGCGATAATAATGCGGGCATTCCACCCGCACGGTGAAATCGAACGGCAGGTCGAAGCTTTTGTGGAACGCATCCAGTCCCGTCAGGCTGGCGCTGGCCAAGGTCACGCCATGATAGGCTTTGGTGCGGGCGATGATCTTCTTGCGTCCCTTTTGCCCGCGCGCGTTGGCGGCGTACCACATCAGCTTGATCTGGCTGTCATTGGCCTCGGAGCCGGAATTGGCGAAGAACACCTTGCCGACGGGAAAGGGCGCCATCTCCTTGAGCTTTTCGGCCAGCGCGATGCCCGGTTCATGGCTCTTGCCGCCGAAGATGTGGGCGTAGGAAAGCTTGCGCATCTGTTCGGCCGCGGCTTGCACCAGCTCTTCCTCGCCCCAGCCCAGCGCGGTACACCACAGCCCGCCCATCGCTTCCAGATAATCCTTGCCGTCGCTGCCATAGACGAACACGCCTTTGCCGCGATCAATCACCAGGGGCCCGGTCTGACGCAAGGTGGTGAGATTGGTGAAAGGGTGCAGCAGGCTCGCCATGTCGCGGGCCTGCGTGTTGGAAAGTGTGGCATTCGGAGGCGTGGGCATCTTTGGCTCTCACTATCGCGGCGCGGCGCAATCTACCTTATGCTGGATGCTGCATAAAATGCCCAATCCCGGATTACTCCCATGCGTTTCCAACTGATTGCCGCGCGGACGGCACTTGCCGCCCTGCTTGTGGCCGTCCTGGCGGCGCTTTGCGCGGTCGCCCTGGTGCGGCTGGGCCTGCTGACGGACGAAGGGGGCCGCACCCTGATGGTCCCGGCCACGGGGCTGGGCCTGATCTCGCTGGCGCTGGCGTTTTTGTGGCTGCGTTCGGCGCTGGCGCGCAATGAAGGCGAGGGCAAACGCATAGGGCTGATCGCCCTGGCCGGCGCGCTCACCTTTCTCTATGCCCCGCTCACTTATGTCTATTACGGGTACAAGGCGCCGCCCATTCACGACGTGACCACAGACCCCGAAGATCCGCCCCAGTTTGTGGCCCTGGCCAAGATCCACCCCGCCAATAGCCGGGTCTTCGAGGCCGCGCGCAAGATTTCCTATCACGGCGAGCAGGTCACCGTGGCTTATGCCTTGCACGAGGAATACCCGGCTTTGACCAAGCCGCATGCCGGATTGCTGGTGTCGCCGCAGAAAGCCTATTGGCGCTGCTTCGAGCGGGCGAAAGCGCTGGGCTGGACGATTGTGGATGCCAGCGAGAAGGAACAGCGCATCGAGGCTACCGACAAGAGCCTCTGGTTCGGGCGCATCAGCGACATCGTGATCCGGGTGCGCCCGGCGGGCGCCATCGGCAGCCGGGTCGATATACGGTCCCAGAGCCGCGACAGCGAACTGGACCATGGCCGCAACGCGGCGCGGATCAAGGCCTTCTTCCGTCAACTCCGATTGTGAGACGCCAAGCCCCCGCTTGCGGCGCGGCTTCACCGCGCGCCTGCAGATGCGCCAGATGCGCCAGAAGCTGCTGCGTCGCGGCCAAACGCAGCGCCGGTTGAATATCCGGATAAAGCTTTTCCACCAGCGCGGCTATGGTCTGCGCCCCGTCCGCCAGCGCGGACAGGACTTGGCCTTCGCGCATGCGACGATGGGCGATCAACTGGCCAAGCCAGTCCTTGGGCGCGGGTATAGGCGAGCCATGGGTGGGATAAAAAACTCCCTCGTCGCGCGCCGCCAATTTTTCCAGGCTGGCGAGATAGTCGCCCATATCGCCGTCGGGTGGAGCGATCACGCTGGTCGACCAGCCCATCACATGATCGCCGGTGAACAGCGCTTTTTCCTGCGTCAGCGCATAGCAGATGTGATTGGCGGTATGACCGGGCGTCGCCACGCATTCCAACTCAAAGCCGTCGCCGGCAATCGGCATGCCGTCATGCACGGTGATATCGGGCACGAAATCGTGATCATGCGCTTCGTCGACCATGCCTTCTTCCGGCGATATCGGCGCGGTTCGCGACGGAAGCGGCAATCCATAAGTCTTGGCACCGCTCCAATCCTTCAACGCAGCAGCCGCCGGTGAATGATCGCGATGGGTATGGGTGACAAGGATATGGCTGACCTGGCGGGAGCCAAGCGCCCGCTTCAAGGCTTGGATATGGTCCGGCAGATTCGGGCCCGGATCGATCACCGCGACGCGCGCGCCCGCGCCCACAATATAGACCCCGGTGCCCTTGAAGGTGAAAGGGCCTGGGTTGCATGCCAACAGGCGTGCAACGTGCCGGGACAAGCGCACCTCTATTCCATAAGGCGCATCCAGCGAACGATCGAAATTCATGCCCCGGTCATCCGAAAATCCGTGCCCGACTTTAAGGCAGTTTGGCGAGCCCCTGGCAATCAGGCCCGGCAATCAGGACGGTGCGGCCATCCATTGACACGGCCTGAGCCCCCGCGTTTGTCTTGTTCTTTGGGGCCCTCTCGGAGGCGCAATTGCGAAGCTTTGAAATCATCGCCGGACTGCTGCTGGCCGCCATCCTGTTCATCGCTCTCAAAGTGATCGGGCTGGTCTTCAAATTCGCCCTCATCGCCGCTATGCTGGGCTTTGTTGCGGGTCTGTTGTTGGCGCGCGCGCTGCGGCGCTAACCCCAGGGTCAAGTTCCCAACATGCAACTTTCTGTTGCGGACCGCGTTTATCCCTGGCCCATGACACGGTTTGGACATCGCCCAAGCCACGATTTCGCCGTTCTGTAACGCTTCAGTTTGCCTTGCGTGTAAAGACAGAATTATTCCCAAAAAGGCCAAACAAAAAAAGGATTTACCCATGATCAAGTCACTGACCAAGCTGGCTTCGGCCGCCGTTCTTGCCACCGTTTGCCTTGCCATTCCCGCCCAGGCCGATAACGACAAGGGCGAGGTGCTGCGGGACGCCAACCGCACCGTCAACCATCTGCGTACCGACCCGGCTTTCGGCACCGCCCGCACCATGCTGCAAGGCGCCGAGGCGATCTACATCGTGCCCAGGCTGATCAAGGGCGGCTTCATCTTCGGCGCCGAGGGCGGCGAAGGCGTGCTGCTGCACCGCACCGGTCGCGGCTGGAGCACCCCGCGCTTCTACGACATGGGCTCGGCCTCTTTCGGCCTGCAAATCGGCCTGGAAAAAGCGGAATTGGTCTTCATCATCAACTCCAAGCGCGCCCTGCGCGGCATCGAAAAAGGCGAGCTCAAGCTGGGCGCCGGCGCCGGCATTACGGTCGTCACCCTGTCCAGCGCCGCCGAAGGCGCCACCACCACCCATGGCGGCGACATGGTCGTCTGGGCCTCGGGTACCGGCGCCTATGGCGGCCTGACCTTCAACGGCACGGTCATCAAGCAGGATAAGGACGAGAACGCGGTTCCGGCCACCGGCCCGGAGGCCCAGGCGCTGCGCAAGAATTTGGCCAGCATCTGGTAAGCACCCTTCATCGGGAGTAGGCTTGGGCGCCCAGCTGGTCCTTTTTCGGATATCGGCGGGCGCCCCTTTCTTTCAGTCATCAGAGGAACCCCCCAATGAAAAAAATCGCCCTGCTTGCCGCCTGTGCGGCCCTGATCGCCACCCCCGCTTTCGCCGATCTGACAGCCGAACTCTCGGTCGGCCAGACCCATGCCGGCATGGCCGCCACCCAGACCGACGTCGCCATGGTGCACACCCATCTGCAACATGCCCTGAACTGCCTGGTCGGCCCCACCGGCGCCGGCTTTGACGCGGGCAAGGGCAATCCCTGCGCCAAGGCCTTCGGCGGCGGCGCCATCGCCGATGCCGCAAGCCCGGCCCAGAAGACCAAGCTCGAAGCCGCTGCCGCGAGCGCCAAGGCTGGCATCGCTTCGGCTGACCTCGCCGCTGCCCAGAAGGACGCGCAAGCCACTGCCGACGGCATCGGCTCCGCGAAATAGCATCGTTTCTATCTGGAATAAAAAAGGGCGGCTCTCGGGCCGCCCTTATGTTTTCAACGTCTGTGCGTGGTTGCCCGCCCGCAGGGCCACCCTATATTACCCCCATGGCCCACAATAACGGCACGGTTCCCCGGCAGAAGAAGTCGCGCACGGGCATGCGCGACAACCAAGCCAAGTTCGAAGCGGCGGCGCTCAAGCCCGAGGCCGATCCCGCCATTGATCCCGCCTATCAGACTGTGCCGATCAGCAACTTCACGCCCCACCGCCCGGCGCGGCCCGAGAAATCCGAAGGCGGCAAGACCTTTAAGCTGGTCAGCGATTACGAACCGGCCGGCGACCAGCGCACCGCCATCCCCGAACTGGTGGCGGGTGTGCGCGCCAACGAGCGCGACCAGGTGCTGCTGGGCGTCACCGGCTCCGGCAAAACCTTCACCATGGCCAAGATCATCGAGGCCACCCAGCGCCCGGCCCTGATCCTGGCCCCCAACAAGACATTGGCGGCACAGCTCTATAGCGAGTTCAAGACTTTCTTTCCGGAAAACGCGGTGGAGTATTTCGTCAGCTATTACGATTACTACCAGCCCGAAGCCTATATCCCGCGCACCGACACCTATATCGAAAAAGACTCGTCGGTGAACGAGGAGATCGACCGCATGCGCCATTCGGCGACGCGCGCGATCCTGGAGCGCGATGACGTGATCATCGTGGCGTCGGTGTCCTGCATCTATGGCATCGGATCGGTGGAGACTTATTCCGGCACCGCGGTGGGCATCGCCCGCGGCGACAGAATAGATCGCCAGGCTGCGATCCAGAATCTGGTGGCGCTGCAATACCGCCGCAATGACGACAATTTCACCCGCGGCGCCTTCCGCGTGCGCGGCGACACCATCGACATCTTCCCCGCCCATTATGAAGACCGCGCCTGGCGGGTGGAGCTGTTCGGCGATGTGGTCGACAGCATCACCGAATTCGATCCGCTCACCGGCCACAAGGCGGGCGCGCTGGATGCGATCAAGGTCTATGCCAATTCACACTATGTGACGCCGCGCCCCACCTTGCAGCAGGCGATGAAGGGCATCAAGGCCGAGCTAATCCAGCGGCTGGCGGAATTGCGCACCCAGGGAAAGCTGCTGGAAGCCCAGCGCCTGGAACAGCGCTGCACCTTCGATCTGGAGATGATCGAGGCCACCGGCAGTTGCGCCGGCATCGAGAATTATTCGCGCTGGCTGACGGGACGCAAATCCGGCGAGCCGCCGCCCACTTTGTTCGAATATCTGCCCGACAATGCGCTGGTGTTCTGCGACGAAAGCCATGTCAGCGTGCCGCAGATCGGCGCCATGTACAAAGGCGACTATCGCCGCAAATTCACTTTGGCCGAGTATGGATTCCGCCTGCCATCCTGCATCGACAACCGGCCGCTGAAATTCGAGGAATGGGACGCGATGCGGCCGCAGTCCGTCTATGTCAGCGCCACGCCGGGGCCATGGGAGATGGAGCGCACCGGCGGCATCTTCACCGAACAGGTGATCCGCCCCACCGGCTTGATCGATCCGCCGGTGGAGATACGCCCGGTGGAAAGCCAGGTCGACGATCTGATCGCCGAATGCCAGCTGATCGCCAAACGCGGCTATCGCGCCTTGGTCACCACCCTGACCAAGAAGATGGCGGAAGACCTGACCGAATATATGCACGACCAGGGCATCCGCGTGCGCTACATGCACAGCGATGTGGAAACCCTGGAGCGCATCGAGATCATCCGCGATCTTCGTCTGGGCGCTTTTGACGTCCTGATCGGCATCAACCTGCTGCGCGAAGGCTTGGACATTCCCGAATGCGGGCTGGTGGCCATATTGGACGCCGACAAGGAAGGCTTCCTGCGCTCGGAGACCTCGCTGGTCCAGACCATCGGGCGGGCGGCGCGCAATGTCGACGGCAAGGTGATCCTCTATGCCGACCGCATCACCGGCTCGATGGAGCGGGCGATGGCCGAGACCGGCCGCCGCCGCACCAAGCAGGAGGCCTACAACACCGAACACGGCATCACGCCGGCCAGCGTGAAGGCCAAGATCGCCGACATTATGGGTTCGATGTATGAGCGCGACCATGTCACGGTGGACAGCGGTCCGCTGGGCATGGCGGAAGGCGGACGCGAATTCGTCGGCCACAATATCAAGGCGGTGATCGCGGAGATCGAAAAGAAAATGCGCGCCGCCGCCGCCGACCTGGAGTTCGAGGAAGCCGCCCGGCTGCGCGACGAACTCAAGCGGCTGCAGACCACGGCGATGGCCATCGCCGATGACCCCTTCGCGCGGCAGAGCGATGTGGCAAGGCTGGACGCGGAGATCACCTATTCGACGGAAGACAGCCCGTCCAAGCCCATTCCGTCCAAAGGCGGGCGCAAGCGCCTGCAGCGGGCGGGGCGTCCCAATGTGCCCAAGACGTTTGGTTCCCGCGCGCGATAACCCGCTGATTCGGTGCGATAAAACACCACTCATTGTGTATTAAGCCCAAAACCACTATAGAAAGCCCCACGTGGTTCTTGCGTCCCTGTCAGACGAAGCACTTCTGTCTTTCTGACACGCCCTTTCTGATTTTCAGGAGGCGCGCCGGACGAACCGAAATACTTCCAAACGACCCGATGTTCTTGTTTCCACGGCCGTCCCCGCATTTCGCGTGGGCGGAACCCGATGTTTAAAAGGAACAATTATGACCATCGGCACCGTGAAGTTTTTTAATGCCGCCAAGGGCTTTGGTTTCATCTCGCCCGAAGGCGGCGGCAAGGACGTGTTTGTGCACGTCTCGGCCGTCGAAGCGGCCGGCATGCGTACCCTGAATGAAGGCCAGAAGGTCAGCTTCGACATCCAGCCGGATGCTCGTGGCGCCAAGGCCGCCAATCTCTCGGCCGCTTAAAGCCTGCAAGGCGAGGCGGCTGTTAACGCAGCCGCCTCTGCTTTTTTCGCAAGGAGACGCATCATTTCCGATTTCATGAATCCCCCCAAGAAGGGCCAGACGCGCACCGCCAAGGGCGTGTTCGAGACCTGGGAAAAGCGCACCCAGTTGGTGAAAACCCAGACCAACGCCGAAAGCGCCTACAACGACGCCAAGACCATCCGCCTCAAGGCCCTGCGCCTAGAGAAGGAAGCCCTGGATGCCGAAGCCGCCCGTGTTGCGGCCCTGACGGCCCCGCCCGCGCCCGTGAAGAAGCCACGCGTCAAGCGCAGCGGCTGATTTGGCGCTGTTCTCGATCCATCACCGCACCGAATATCATTACCGCCAGCCTGTCCTGATCGGCCCCCACCGGCTGATGCTGCGCCCGCGCGAAAGCCGCGAGCTGCGGCTGGTGTCGCATGAGATCACCACCACCCCGCCTTCCACCCTGGTGTGGGCGCAGGACGTGTTCGGCAACGCCATCGCCACCGCCTTGTTCGACACCAAGGCCGACAGCCTGGCGATCGAAAGCAATGTGACGTTGGATTTGACCAGCACCGCCTGGCCGGTCTTTCCCATCGCCGCCAGCGCCATCAACTATCCCTTTGTCTATTCCGGCGAGGAGCGCATCGATCTGGGCGCGCTGCTCAGTCCGCAATATCCCGACCCCATGGGGCGGCTGTCGGCCTGGGCCGCCAGTTTTGTGCGCGCCAATCCCACCGACACCCTGGCCTTGCTCAAGGATCTGAATGCCGGCATCTCGGCCAGCGCCGCCTATCAGGCGCGCGAGGATGAAGGCACCCAGCCGCCCACCCGCACCCTGGATCTGGGCCGCGGCTCGTGCCGCGATTTCGCGGTTCTGTTCGTGGAAGCCGCGCGGGTGCTGGGTTTCGGGGCGCGGATCGTCTCGGGCTATATCTTCAATCCCACCCAGCAATGGCAGTCGGGCACCACCCATGCCTGGGCGGAAGTGTTCGTGCCGGGGGCGGGCTGGATCACCTTCGACCCCACCAACCGCCAGCTTGGCGGCTTCAACCTGATCCCGGTGGCGGTGGCGCGCGACCTGTTCCAGGCCATGCCGGTCAGCGGCACTTTTGTCGGCTCCAGCAACGATCAGATGCGTCTGACCGTCTCGGTGCGCGTTACACACCTAGCGACAGCGTAGTGATTGGTAGCGACAGCGTACCAATGCGATAGCGGCTAGCTGCGTATTGGATTTTAGACGCCTAGCGCCAGCGTCGCGCGCCGCGATAGCGGGCGCCTAGCGGCAGCGTAGGGGCGCCGCGATAGCGGGTAGCTGAGTAGTAGATTTTAGAGTAAGGACAGCCCCATGAAAAACAAAGCCAATGTCGAGACCTTCGTGAATAGCTGGGTCGCCCAGAATGTCCGCAACATCCCGGGCATGGCCAACCTGCCCTTTGAAGTGGACCGTCTGGCGGCGAGCCTGACCGGCGACGCGCGTGCGCAAGGCATCAGCGGCAGCGACCTCAACCGGGCGCTGGGCGACATCGACGAATACCTCACCGGCCAATACGAACAAGTCAGCGCCGCCCCGGCCTTCGGAACCCAAACGCTTTAGCGCTTTTCTTGTCATTCCCGCGCGCTTTCTTGTCATTCCCGCGAACGCGGGAATCCATCGTCATGGCAGCGATAATGCTGCCATGACGATGCCGAGCCCGCCGCCCGACAGGAACTTGAGGCGGGCGAGGCACGCCCCGGTTTCGTGCTAATCTCCCTGCATGTCCCGCGCCTTCGTCAAAGGCGCGAAGCGCGCCGAGGCCGCGGCGCATTGGGGCGTAGCGGCAGCGCGCGACCCAATGCGGAGCCGACATTGCGATGTCTAGGGCCTTTGTAAAAGAGACAGCCGAGTCCGCTCCCCCACCCGAGCGCATGGTGGAAGACGGCCCCAACCTCGTCACGCCCGAAGGCCTGGCCCAGATCGACGCCCACATCGCCCGCATCGAGGCGAGCATGAAAACCGAAGCCAATGTCCTGCTGCGCGAAACGCTCGCCCGCGACCTGCGCTATTGGGAAATCCGCAAGGCCAGCGCCGAAGTCGTGCACCCGTCCGCCGAAGACACGGTGTCATTCGGCTCCTCCGTCACTATCACCCGCAAGGGCCGCACCCAGACCTTCCGCATTGTCGGGGTCGACGAAGCCGATGCTTCAAAGGGCCTGATCAGCTTTCGCAGCCCAGTGGCGCAGGCCATTCTCGGCGCTCGCGCGGGCGATCTCATCGAAGCTGGCGAGCCGTTGGGGGAGATAGGGGTGGTAAGGATTGCAGGCCCGTGATCGTGCATGGCTTCCCGAGATCGGGCTAGTTGCACGCAGAAAACAAAATTTCCTTAACTGTGCTCTTGTCTATGCCTTTCGACGCGCCAAAACTCGAATGCTCGTGCTGAAGTTCAGCTTCTATTCTAACTCTGCGAAATTTTCGTTTGAGCATAGATACAAGTTCTCTGCGAGAATTGGGCAATATCTGAGGAGAGAACCTCATTAATCGGAACTTTTGTCAGTCCGATTCTTTGTGCACAAATCCAGCGGCGCTGACCGTCAAGTATCGTGTACTTATCCGAACCTCGGGCCCTGAATACGGTGAGGGGAACCAAGATACCAACTTTGACTATAGATTCTTCGAGCGTCTTCAGCGGCAGTGCGTCGAAAAGCATACGAGGATTATGAGGATTTGGACGAAGAGAGGCGGTCGGCACTGAAGCGGGTCCAAGTGGTCGCCGCGTTTTTTTTTGATTTGGCCAAAGCTGCCCCCTTTTTGCGAATCAGTGATCGCTTCAGTGCATGAAATATCATGTCAAGCTAACACTAGTAAGCTTTGTTAATGTGCCCTGATGCATATGCACCAAATACAAACTCACTGCCTGCTCCGGGCATGCACACCTCCGCGCCTCTTCGGAGGTTAGGCCTAGCCGCCCCTTCCCGCCTTCTCCCCCAACTCAACCACCCCCGTCACATCCTCGGCGCGGTTGATGATCCAGCGCACGGCGCCGTCCTTGTCCAGGATGGGGACATTGGCGATCGACCACCAGCGCACGTGATAAGGCCCGTCCCCGGTCTTCACGTCATAGCGGATCACCGGCATCACATCGGCCTCGCGCGTCTTGAGCACCCGCAGCAGCGATTGGCGCACCAGCGACACGCTTTCGCCCGTGTTGTGGTCCGGGCTGTCGGGAAAGGCCGTGAACAGCTTCTGCCCCACCACATTCCTGTCCGCCGACAGGGTGGCGTCGGCATGCGCGATGTTCTGCGCCAAAATCGTGAGGCTGGGGTCCAGGATCAGGCACAGGCCCGGCATGTGCGCGAACACCTGTTCGTAATCCAGGGCGCCGGCCGGCCGGCGGGTCGGAGTTGCGGTGGTCACGCAGCGTCCCTCAAATCACAAGCCCCGGCGCACTATCCGCTGAAACGCCGCCCCCGGGAACCTGGTTGTGCCGGAACCAACCCCACCCCTGGGCAGTTTCCTTCCGTACAGCATGGAGAGCGTCCTTGGCAGTCAGCGACAGTATGCGCAACAAACTCTTCCTGGCAGCGGTTGCCGGCGCAATGCTGCTGATGGTGATCATCCTGCTCGCCCTGGGCCGCGGGCATGGCGGCGAGCCCGCGTCCGAGAGCGGGCCGGGGAATCCCGCTGCGACGACAAACCAGGGCCGCTAGAGAAGCCCTTCCACCGTCTCTCCCGGCCGGCACAGCTTCGTGCCCTTGGGCGTGCTGACAATGGGCCGGTTCATGAGAATCGGATGCGCCGCCATCTCGGCCAGCAGGGTGTCGTCATCGACGCCGTCCAGTTTCAATTCGGCATAGGCGGGCTCGTTGGTGCGCATGACGTCGCGCACCGGCATATGCATCTGGGCGACGAGATGGCGTAACTTTTGCGGCGACAGCGGCGTCTTCAGATATTCGATAATGGTGGGTTCGATGCCGCGCGCGCGGATCAACTCCAGCGCTTTTCGCGAATTCGAACATTGCGGGTTGTGGTAGATCGTTACTTCCATATGCTCTCCTTACCCGACTATCCGCTGTCGCGGCGCCACTACGCTGTCGCTAGGCGCCCGCCGCCGTCTGTTCGGCCAGTTCGGCCAGTTCGGTGACGTCCTCGGCCCGGATCAGCATCCAGCGCACATAGCCGTCCTCGCCCAGGATGGGCGCGCTGGTGATCGACCAATAGCGGATCTGATACGGCCCGCGCGCCGGTTTGAAGTCATAGCGCAGCATCGGCAGGATATCGGCTGCGCGCGTCTTCAGCACCTTGAGCAGGGATTGGCGCAGCTTGGCCAGGCCCACCGCGCCGGAATCATTGGGATTGTCGGGAAAGGCCGCGAACAGGTTCTGCCCCACCGCCTGTGTCTCGGTGATGCGCGCATGCTGCTCATTCTGCGCCACGATATTGAAGGCGGTATCCAGGATCAGGCACAAGCCCGGCATTTGCTGGAACACCAGTTCGTAGTCCAGCGTGCCGGAGGACCGCTTGAGCGTGCCGGTCTGCATCGAACCTCCCTTACCCAGGGCAGGGCAAGTGTCTGCCAATAACGCGCGTGCGCCAATGTTTGTGCCGGTGCGGGATCGGAAAAAATATGACTATTCGTCAGGACCGATGCGGCCGCGCTGTATACAAGCGGAGCAAACGCGGCCCGTGTAAACCATGTTTGCGGCTGCGAAGGCGCGAGCGCCGCGCCATTGCGAAAAGGGCACTCTGCGCCTAATCTCGCGGCAACGTGGAGTTACGTCCCGTCACAGAGAAGCGCACCTAGACTAATTCCTGCCGCTTCGTGCGCGCCTGGACGACGGTTGAACTTCCTTCCCTGCGACAGACATAAAGCCCCGTTCCGCACCGGCATTTCGCCGCGCGGAAATCTTTGCAGGATAATGCCATGACGATCGGAACCGTGAAATTCTTCAACACCTCCAAGGGCTTTGGCTTCATCGCGCCGGAAGGCGGCGGCAAGGACGTGTTCGTGCACGCCACTGCCGTGGAAGCGGCCGGTCTGCGCTCGCTGAACGAAGGCCAGAAAGTCTCGTTCGACATCGTGCCCGACGCGCGCGGCGCCAAGGCCTCGAACCTCAAGGCCGTCTAAACACGGTCTGATGTTCTGGAATAAAGGCCGGTGGAGAAATCCACCGGCACTTTTCTTTTGGAGCATCGGCGAACCCGTCCCTAGCGATAACGTGGGGACGCATCGCCGTGCGACCATGAAAAAAATCACGCTCAAAATTTCGCGGACCTTGTGGCAGGCTACGCCGCGTTTTTGGGGAGCGTCCATGATCCGGCCCGCACTCGTTCTGGTTCTGCTTGCCGCCTGCCTGCCCGCCCAGGCCGCGCAGAAGGCGCGCGCCGTCGCCCGCCTGGCCAGCCTGGACGGCAAGGCGGTGGGCAGCGCCGAATTCGCCGCCCTGAACCATGGCGTGCTGATCACCCTGGACCTGCACGACCTTCCCCCCGGCGCGCACGCCATCCACCTGCACACATCGGGCAATTGCGACGCCAAGAGCGGCTTCACCGCCGCCGGACCCATCCTGACCCTGGTGCCGGGCAAGCAGCATGGCTATCTGGCGCAAGGCGGACCGCAAGCGGGCGACCTGCCCAACCAGTTCGCGGGCGCCGACGGGCGCCTGCATGCCAGCATGGTCACCAACAGCTTCAGCCTGGGCAACGGCAAGAAATCCATCTTCGACCGCGACGGGGTTTCGCTGATCGTGGATGCGCGGGGCGACGATTACCGCACCCAGCCCCTGGGCAATGCCGGGGACCGCATCGCCTGCGGGGTGGTGGTGCGCACCAGGGGTCCCGCCGCGCGCGCCCCCTTCAAGCCGAAAGTGCCTTAAAAGTACGAAAAGGCGGCGGGTAGCAACCGCTTGCCCCCCATGACATTATCCGCCCTGCCATGGGCCTGGAAAAACCCCAAACACTCGCCTTGCACGAGTTGATCGACGCCGACGCCTTGCGCCACAGCCTGACCGCCCTGGCCAAGGAGACCGGCGATCCCGGCACCCTGCGCCCATCCGGCCTGGCGCTGATCAAGAGTGCGTTCCTGACGGGGCGCGAGCGGGTCAAATATGCCGTCGAAAAGGAAGGCCTGCCCGGCCTGCCCGCCGCCCGCGCGCTGTCGCAGCTGCAGGACGCCATCATCCAGGTGATCTACGACTTCGCCACCAAGCATGTGTATTACGCCCAAAACCCCTCCACCGCCGAACGCATCGCGGTGGTGGCGACCGGCGGCTATGGCCGCGGCGAGCTGGCGCCGGGCTCCGACATCGACCTTCTGTTCCTGCGCCCCTTCAAGCAGACCGCCTGGGGCGAAAGCGTCATCGAATTCATCCTCTACATGCTGTGGGACCTGGGGCTGAAGGTCGGTCACGCCACCCGCAGCCTGGCGGAATGCGTGCGGCTGGCCAAGCTGGACGTCACCATCCGCACCGCCATCCTGGAGATGCGTTTTCTATGGGGCGACCGCGGACTGTACGAAGACCTGCGCAAGAAATTCTGGAGCGAAATCGCTACCGGCAATGGCCGCGCCTTTGTCGAAGCCAAGCTGGCCGAGCGCAAGGAACGCCACCAGCGCCAGGGCATGAGCCGCTATCTGGTCGAGCCCAACATCAAGGAAGGCAAGGGCGGGCTGCGCGACCTGCAGACCCTCTACTGGATCGGCAAATATCTCTATCACGTCGATGACTCAGCCGACCTGGTGGAGCATGGCGTCTTCACCCGCGAGGAATTCCGCACCTTCCAGAAAGCGGAAGCCTTTCTGTGGAACGTGCGGGTGCATCTGCATTACCTGCTGGGGCGGCCCGAGGAGCGCATGAGCTTCGACGTGCAGCCGGCGCTGGCGGCCCAGCTGGGCTATGTCGATGAACAAAAACCCCGCCGCGCGGTGGAAGCCTTCATGCGCGCCTACTTCCTGGTAGCCAAGGATGTGGGCGATCTGACCCGCATCTTCTGCGCCGCGCTGGAAGAACAGCACCGCAAGGTGCGCCCGTCGCTGCGGCGCATATTGCCGGGTTTCCTCAAAGCCCGCACGCCCAATGACGATTTCTTTGTCGAGAATGGGCGGCTGAACGCCAATCCGGCCATCTTCCGCGCCGACCCCGCCAACATCCTGCGCATGTTCCATATCGCCGACGACAAGGGCGTGGACATCCATCCCAACGCGCTGCGCACTGTCGCCCGTTCGCTGGACCTGATCACCGATGCGGTGCGCCACAATCCGGTCGCCAACCAGGCTTTCCTGGAAGTGCTCACCTCGCGCCACGATCCCGAGCGCGCGCTCAGGCTGATGAACGAGGCGGGCGTCCTGGGCCGCTTCATTCCGGAATTCGGCCATGCCGTGGGACTGATGCAGTTCAACATGTATCACCATTATACGGTGGACGAGCATCTGATCCGCGCCGTGGGCAATGTCGCGGCCATCGAACGCGGCGATCACAAGGAAGACCATCCGCTCACCAGCGACATCGTCAAGCGCATCCAGGCGCGCAATGTGCTGTACTGCGCCATCCTGCTGCACGACATGGCCAAGGGGTTACCCGGCGACCATAGCGATGTGGGCGCGGAAATCGCCCGCAGCCTGTGTCCGCGCCTGGGCCTCTCGGCCACTGACACCGTGGCGGTGGCCTGGCTGGTGAAGAACCATCTGGTGATGAGCGACACCGCCCAGCGCCGCGATGTCTCCGATCCCAAGACGGTGCGCGATTTCGTCGAGCTGGTGCAGACGCCCGAAATGCTGCGGCTGTTGGTGATCCTGACCGTGGCCGATATCCGTGCCGTGGGGCCCGGCGTATGGAACGGCTGGAAGGGCCAGCTGCTGCGCGAACTTTATTACGCGGCCGAAAACATGATGACCGGCGGCGATCAGGCGCCGTCGCGCGGCAGCCGCGTCGCCGCCGCCAAGGCGGGACTGGAAGCGCGGCTGGGCGATCTGTCGCCGGCGCAGCGCGAGCGGGCATTGAACCGCCACTATGACAATTACTGGCTGGCCTTCGACGAGGACGAGCTGGAACGCCATGCCAGGCTGGTGACCAAGGCCGACGGCAGCAGCGCGCTGCTCACCCTGGACGCCTCCACCAACGCCTTCCGCGCCGTCAGCGAGATCATTCTCTACACCCCGGACAATGCGGGGCTGTTCTCCCAGATCGCCGGCGCCATCGCCATGGCGGGCGGCTCCATCGTCGACGCCAAGGCCTTCACCACCTCCGACGGCTTCGCGCTGGACGTGTTCTCGGTGCAGGACGCCGAGGGCAAGGCGTTCGGCGATGCCGAGCGGCTGGGGCGGCTGCGCCAGTCCATCGAAAAGACGTTGCGCGGCGAAGTACGCCCCCGCCGCGAACTGGCCGCCCGCAAGGTGCAACGCACCCGCGCCAGTGCCTTCTCCATCAAGCCCAAGATTCTTTTCGACAATGAGGCCTCACGCATCGCCACCGTGATCGAGGTGGAGTGCCTGGACCGGCCCGGCCTGCTCTACGACATCACCCAGTCGATCTTCGAGGCGGGCCTGTCCATTTCCACCTCCATGGTAGCGACCTATGGCGAGCGCGCCGTCGACGTTTTCTATGTGCGCGACGGCTTCGGCCACAAGATCGTGCATCCCACGCGGCTGGAGGCGGTGGAACGGCGGCTGAAAGCCGCCCTGGCGCCCGTGGAAGCCCCGGTACAATCTTGAAGGTTGAACAGGGTCAAGGCATAAGAGCTTTTTTTATGGAGGCCGCATTTTCTACGAAAATGCGGGGGGCATGACGCACAAACCACTCGTCCTTTCGGGCATGCAGCCCACCAACACCTTGCATCTGGGCAATTATCTGGGCGCGCTCAAGAACTGGGTGCGGCTGCAGGAACAGATGCCTTGCCTGTTCTGCGTGGTGGACATGCATGCGCTGACCCAGGAGTCCGGCTATGCCAAGCCGGCCGACCTGGCGCGTGCGACGCGCGAGGTCACCGCCGCCTATATCGCCGCCGGCGTGGACCCGGCGCGCACGCCGATCTTCAATCAGTCGCGCGTGCCCGAGCATGGCGAGCTGGCCTGGATCTTCAACTGCGTTGCGCGGCTGGGCTGGATGGACCGCATGACCCAGTTCAAGGAAAAGGCGGGCAAGGACAAGGAACGTGCCAGCGTGGGGCTTTACACCTATCCCGTGCTGATGGCCGCCGACATCCTGGTCTACAAAGCCACCCATGTGCCGGTGGGCGAGGACCAGAAACAGCATCTGGAACTGGCGCGCGACATCGCCGCCAAGTTCAACAATGACTTCGCCGTGCCCGACTTCTTCCCCCAGCCCGAACCGGTGATCACCGGAACCGCGACGCGGGTGATGAGTTTGCGCGACGGCGCCAAGAAAATGTCCAAGACGGATGCCAGCGACAACAGCCGCATCAACCTGACCGATGACGCCGATGCGATCGCGGGCAAGATCAAGCGCGCCAAGACCGATCCCCTGCCCCTGCCCGCCAGCAAGGATGAGCTGAAAGACCGGCCCGAGGCGGAAAACCTGCTCAACATCTATGCCGCGCTGGCCGATCAGGACCGCGATGGCGTGATCGCCCAATTCGCGGGTCAGCAATTCTCCGGCTTCAAGACGGCGCTGGCCGACCTGACCGTCGCCAAACTGGCGCCGATCACCGCCGAGATGCGCCGCCTGCTGGCCGACCCGGCCGAGATCGACCGCATTCTCAGGAGCGGCGCCGACAGAGCGCGCGCCATTGCCGTGCCCATCATGGACGAGGTCAAGAAGACTGTGGGCTTCGTGACATGAAAAACGTTCTGGTCACCGGTGCCGCCAAGCGGCTGGGGCGGGCCATCGCCCTGGACCTGGCGGCCGGCGGCTGGAATGTGGCGATTCATTACAACAGTTCGCAAAGTGACGCGCAAAGCGCGGCGCAAGCCGTGCGTGCCCTGGGCGCCGAGACCGCAACATTGCAGTGCGACCTGTCGAAGGAAGCCGAGGTTGCCACACTGGTGGACCGCGCGGCGCGCGAGATCGGGCCGCTGACGGCGCTGATCAACTCCGCCTCCCTGTTCGAGAATGACGATTGGCAAAGCGCGACCCGCAAGACCTGGGACGATCACATCGAGACCAATTTGCGTGCACCATTGCTTTTGTCGCAGCTTTTCGCCAAGCAGCTTCCGGCCAACGCCCAGGGCAATATCATCAACATCGTCGATCAGCGCGTTCTCAAGCCGACACCCCAGTTTCTCTCCTACAGCTTCAGCAAGGCGGGGCTTTATTGGCTCACCACCACATTGGCGCAGGGCATGGGCCCGCGCATCCGCGTCAATGCCGTGGGCCCCGGCCCCACCCTGAAAAATCCGCGCCAGTCCGACCTTGATTTCAACCGCCAGCGCGATGCCACCATCCTTGGGCATGGCGCCGAACCCGCCGACATCTGCGCCGCGGTGCGCTATCTGCTGAACGCCGAGGCGGTCACCGGCCAGATGATCGCGGTGGATGGCGGCCAGCACCTGATCTGGCAGACCCCGGACGTGCAGGTTTCGGAATGAGCAAACCCGAGAGTCCGCGCTTTGCCAGCGCCACGCACGGTGTCCGCCATGTCTTCATCCGCAACCTGGAACTGGAGGCCCATATCGGCGTCTACCGCCAGGAAGTGGGCCGCACCCAGCCGGTCCGCATCAATGTCGACCTGGCCACCGAAGACCTCGCCGACGCCCAGGACATGCTGGAAAATGTGGTGGACTATCATGTGATCGAAAAGCGCATCCGCGCCATCATCGCCGAGGGCCATGTCCGTCTGGCGGAAACCCTGGCCGAACGCATCGCGGCGGCCTGTTTTGAGGACGCCCGCGTGCGCAAGGTGCGGGTGCGGGTGGAAAAACTGGCGGCCCTGACCCATGCCGAGAGCGTGGGGATAGAGATTGAGCGTAGCCGCTAATATATTGGCCGCATGACTTCTCCTGAAGCGCCACTCAAAGGCGCGAGCCGCATTGCCGCCTATCTCAAGACCCTGCCCGACGCGCCGGGTGTCTACCGCATGCTGAATGCGGCGGGCGATGTGCTGTATGTCGGCAAGGCCAAGAGCCTGAAGAAACGCGTTTCCTCCTATGCCCTGCGCGGCAACCATAACGAGCGCATCAGCCGCATGATCGCGGAAACGGCCGAGATGCTGTTTCTCACCACCGAGTCCGAGACCGAAGCGCTGCTGCTGGAGAGCAATCTCATCAAGCGGCTGAAGCCGCGCTACAATGTTTCCTATCGCGACGACAAGAGCTTTCCCAATATCCTGCTGCGCCAGGATCATCCCTTCCCGCAGCTTTTGAAACATCGCGGCGCCAAGAGTGTGAAGGGCGTCTATTTCGGCCCCTTCGCCAGCGCCGGCGCCGTCAACCGCACCCTCAACACTTTGCAGCGCGCTTTTCTGCTGCGCTCCTGTTCGGATTCAGTGTTCGACAGCCGTACCCGCCCCTGCCTGCTGTTTCAGATCAAGCGCTGCAGCGGCCCTTGCGTGAACCGTATCGACCAGACCGGCTACCGCGAACTGGTGGAGGAAACCGAAAGCTTTCTGCAGGGCAAAAGCCAGACGGTACAGAACCAGTTGAAAGCCGAAATGTCCAAGGCGTCCGACGCAATGGATTTCGAGGCCGCCGCCAAACTGCGCGACCGGCTGAAGGCGATGAGCCATATCCAGTCGTCGCAGGGCGTGAACCCTTCGACCTTCGCGGAGGCCGACCTGTTCGCCGCCTATAGCGAAGGCGGCCATACCTGCATTCAGGTCTTCTTCTTCCGCGCCGGACAAAATTGGGGCAACCGGCCCTATTTCCCGCGCCACGCCGCCGACCTGCCGCTGGCGGAGGTTGTGGAATCCTTTGTCGGCCAATTTTATGACGAACGCACCGCGCCCAGGCTGATCCTCACATCGCAGGAATTGCCCGGCCGCGACCTGCTGGCCGAAGCCCTGGGCCTGCGCGCCGAGCACAAAGTGGAAATCGCCATGCCCCAGCGCGGGGAAAAACGCGAGATCATGGAACGCGCCTTGACCAACGCCCGCGAGCAGCTGGGGCGCCGCTTGGCGGAGAACAGCGCCCAGACCCAGTTGCTGGACGGTGTCGCCGACCTGTTCGGGCTGGACCAACCCCCGCGGCGGATCGAGGTTTATGACAATTCCCACATTCAGGGCGCCCATGCCTTGGGCGCCTTCATCGTGGCGGGGCCGGATGGCTTCGAGAAGGCGCAATATCGCAAATTCAACATCAAGACCGCGGAGCTGGCGCCCGGCGACGACTACGCCATGATGCGCGAGGTTCTGACCCGCCGTTTCGCGCGCATGGTCAAGGAAGAAGCGGACGCGTCCGACACGACCAAATGGCAGCGCCCCGACCTGGTGCTGATCGACGGCGGACCGGGCCAGTTGGCGATCGCCTGCCAGGTGTTCGCCGATCTAGGGGTGGAGGATGTCGCGCTGGCCGGCATTTCCAAGGGGCCGGATCGCGATGCCGGGCGCGAGCATTTCCACATGCAAGGCAAGGAGCCGTTCCGCCTCGATCCCAAGAGCCCCGTCCTGTATTACCTGCAGCGGCTGCGCGACGAGGCCCACCGCTTCGTCATCGGCGGCCACCGCAAAAAGCGCAGCGCCGCCATTGGCGCCAACCCGCTGGACGAGATCGCCGGGGTGGGCGCGGGTCGCAAACGGGCCCTGTTGCAGCATTTCGGTTCCGCCCGCGCCGTGGCTGGCGCCAGCCTGGCCGACATTGCGTCAGTTTCCGGTGTGAGTGAGACACTGGCCAAGAAAATCTTCGATTTCTTTCATTCAGGCGGGTGACCCGAAGCGAGCGGGCTCTTAAAGTGGTCCCATGTTCGCTTTGCCCAATGCCCTGACCATCCTGCGCATCCTGCTGGTGCCGGTGTTTGTTATCACCTTTGTCCTCCCCGGCGATGTCGCGCGTCTGGTGGCCTTTGCGGTGTTCGCTTTGGCTGGGGTCAGCGACTGGCTGGACGGTTTTGCCGCCCGCAAGCTCAAGGCGGGCTCCGATTTCGGCCGCATGCTGGACCCCATCGCCGACAAGGTGCTGGTGGCGGTGGCGCTGATGATGCTGGTGGCGGAGGGCACTTTCACCCAGGTCAAGCCGAATGGCATGCTGAGCCTGCTGAAACTGGTGCCCGCGCTGATCATCCTGTCGCGCGAGATACTGGTATCGGGCTTGCGCGAATTTCTCGCCGGCACCCGTGTCAGCGTGCCGGTCACAGCAGTGGCAAAGTTCAAGACTGCGGTACAGATGATCGCCATCGGCGCCATGATTCTGACACCCCTTGTCAGCAAGTATGCGCCCGACCTTCCTGCCAAGACCTATATCGCGGGCGCCTATATAATGCTTTGGATCGCGGCAGCCCTGACCGTCTATACCGGCGTCGTCTATTTCCGCAACGGCCTGAGATACCTTCGCTTTGGCCCCACGCCGGAGCCGCCGCCGATACGCGAGACGGTGTGAACCCACTCTGGATTGTTTTCACCTTGCTGGGTGCGGTGGGTCAGACCGCGCGCAATACCATGCAGCGCGAATTGACGCCCAGCCTGGGCGCACTGGGCGCAACCCTGGTCCGCTTTCTGTTCGGTTTTCCCTTTGCGCTGCTGTTCCTCGTGGCCGTACTGGCAGGGACGCACGCAACCTTACCCACGGTCAATCGCGATTTTCTGCTTTGGATCGGGCTCGGCGCCGCAACCCAGATCGGCGGCACCGCGTTGATGCTAATGACCATGGAGCAGCGCTCTTTCGTCGTAACCATCGCATATCTGAAGACCGAGCCGGTGCTGGTGGCGCTGATGGGTCTGGCCTTCCTGGGCGATCCGCTGACGGCGGCGATGGCGCTGGCAATCATTATTGCGATGGCGGGCGTGGCTCTGATCTCCGTCAAGCCCGAAGCCATCGCCGGCGGCCGCTTTTCAATTTTAAGGGGGCCCGCGCTGTTGGGCTTGTCTTCCGCCGCGCTGTTCGCGGCCTCGGCGATCGGTTATCGCGGCGCTATCCTGTCTCTGCATCAGGCGAGTTATGTGCTGGGCGCGACCTTCTCGCTGGCGGCGGGATTGACCCTGCAAACCGTATTGCTACTGAGCTGGCTGCTGTTGGTGCGGCGTGACATGCTGGCCGCCATCGCAGGGCTGTGGCGGCCCTCCCTGCTGGCAGGCTTTGCCGGCGCCGCGGCTTCCCAATTCTGGTTTCTGGCCTTTGCGCTGGCCAGCGCCGCCAGTGTTCGCACTCTGGCGCTGGTGGAAGTCCTGTTCGCCCAGGGGGTGACACGGTTCTTCTTCCGGCAGAAGACAAGTTTGCGCGAAGCAGCCGGCATAGTCCTGCTGCTCGCGGGCGCAATTCTGATCGTTTGGGCTAACTCTGAGGCTTAAGCCGAAACCTTGGCGACGCCGCGCACTTCATCCGCATAAGCATTCATCAGCGATTCCGTCAGGGCGCCGGGCTTGAACTTGTAAGTCCCGATCTCCGACACCGGCGTCACTTCCGCCGCCGAACCGGTGAGAAAACATTCGCTGAAGCCCGTCATCTCTTCCGGCTTGATATGCCGCTCCACCACCGTGATGCCGCGCGCCTTGGCGATGGCGATCACCGACTGGCGGGTCAGCCCGTTGAGGAAACAGTCCGGTATGGGCGTGTGCAGCACGCCATCCTGCACAAAGAAGACATTGGCGCCGGTGGCTTCCGCGACATAGCCGCGATAATCGAACATCAGCGCGTCGGCATAGCCCTTGGCTTCCGCCTCATGCTTGGAGACGGTGCAGATCATGTAGAGGCCCGCCGCCTTGGCATGCACCGGCTCGGTTTCCGCCGAGGGCCGCTTCCAGCGCGAAATGTCGAGGCGGATGCCTTTGAGCTTTTCCGCCGGGCTGAAATAGGAGGGCCAGGGCCAGCAGGCGATGGCGACATGAATGGTGGTGTTCTGGGCCGACACCGCCATCATCTCGCTGCCCCGGAACGCCACCGGGCGTAAATATCCGTCCTTGACGTTCTGCGCCGCCGCCGCATCGATACAGGCCTGATTGATCTGGTCCTGGGTAAAGGGAATTTTCATGCCCAAGGTTTCGGCCGAAAAAAACAGCCGTGCGGTATGCTCCTTGAGCTTGTAGATCTTGCCGCCGTAGATGCGCTGACCCTCGAACACACAAGAGCCATAATGCAGGCCATGGGTCAGCACATGGGTCTTGGCGTCCCGCCAGGGCACCAGCTTGCCGTCATACCAAAGCGAACCGTCGCGCTGGTCGAAAGGGATCACGTCTGCCATCGTTAAATCCTGAGTTACATCCTGCGGGCTTGCCCGCCTTCCGGGGAGGGCCTAGTTTTTCTCCCATGTATTGCAGCATGGCCGACGCGAAAACCGCAAGGGTCGCAAGGGCTTTTTGGCCCCTGCCCCGGGCATGGCAGCCATGAGCCCCCCATGAATCTGCCCGGCCCGGACGAACCGCATCTGCTGGTGGTGGACGATGACGAGCGGCTGCGCGCCCTGCTGCAGCGTTATTTGTCGACCCATGGCTACCGGGTGAGCGCCGCGCCGGGGGCGGCTGAGGCGCGGGCCCTGATGAAGGGCATGGCTTTCGACCTGCTGATCCTGGACGTCATGATGCCCGGAGAATCCGGCTTCGATCTGACCCGCAGCGTACGCCTGGAGTCGGCCGTGCCCATTTTGATGCTGACGGCACGCGGCGATCCGGCCGACCGCATCGCGGGCCTGGAGCTGGGGGCGGATGACTATCTTCCCAAGCCGTTTGAACCGCGCGAACTGTTGCTGCGGGTCAATTCGCTGCTGCGGCGCGTCGCGCCGCCGGAGGCCCCCGCTTTGGGGCCGGTGCGCATGGGCGAAGCAATATTCGATCCCGCCACCTCGCGGCTCACACGCGCGGCGCGCCCGGTCAAGTTGACGGGGGCGGAAGCCGCCCTGTTGCAGCTTTTCGCCACCCATACGGGCCGCCCCTTCAGCCGCAGCGAATTGTGCAAGCGGCTGAACGTGGCGCTGGAGCGTTCCATCGACGTGCAGGTGACCCGCCTGCGGCGCAAGATCGAGGAAGACCCCAAGCTGCCCTTGTACCTGCAGACGGTGCGGGGCGTGGGTTACATGCTGGTGCCCGACCGTGGTTGAATCACGCACGCCCCCTTTTCTCAATGCCCCAATGCGGACGCATTGGGGCGTGCGGGGCGTGGGTTACATGCTGGTGCCCGATCGTGGTTGAGGGGCTTTCTCTGAAGCGTTTTATGCCGCGCGGATTGTTCGGCCGCTCGTTGATCATCATCGTCGCGCCGATTGTGCTGCTGCAGGCGATCATCGCTTATGTCTTTTTCGAGCGCGACTTGGACACCACGACACGGCGGCTGGCCCGCGACGTGGCTGCCGACATCGCAATGCTGGTGGCGCTGGAAGACAATCATGGCGGCGTCGACCGCGAAAAGCTGCGCGCCCTGGCGGCGCGTCAGCTCGATTACCGCATCCGTTTTCTGCCCGGCCAGAATCTCACGCCCTTCCGCGGCCGGCTGACCAGCACCATTGACGTGGCGCTGGACGATATCCTGGAACAGCGCATCGGCACCGACCGCGACTTTCGTACCGCCCGCATCGGCGACGATTTCGAGATAAGGGTGGATGTGCATGACGGCGTGCTGGCGGTGCTGGTGCCGCGCGACCGCGTCACCGTTTCCAAGCCGGACATCTTCATCCTCTGGATGGTGGGTTCGGCGCTGCTCTTGATGGGCATCGCCATCATTTTCCTGCGCAACCAGGTGCGGCCCATCGAGCGGCTGGCGCGCGCCGCCGACAGTTTCGGCAAAGGAAGGGCGGTGCCGGATTTCAAGCCCTATGGCGCCACCGAGGTGCGCCGCGCCGCCCAGGCTTTCATCACGATGCGCGAACGCATCGAGCGCCATGTCTCCCAACGCACCGAGATGCTGGCGGGGGTCAGCCACGACCTCAAGACACCGCTCACCCGGATGAAACTGGCGCTGGCGATGATGCCGGACGACGCCGACACCAAGTCCATGCGCGCCGACGTCGCCGAGATGGAGCATATGCTGGACGACTACCTCGCCTTTGCCCGTGGCGAGGGCGGCGAAGATTCCAGCATCACAGACCTCAGCGCGCTGGTGCGCGAGGTCGTGGCGAGCGCCGAACGGACGCGGCAGCGGGCGCAGATCGCCGTGACCGCTCCCGACCATGTTCCGGTCAACGTCAAGCGCGCCGGGCTGCGGCGCGTATTGGCCAATTTGATCGACAATGCCCTCAAGCACGGCTCCAAGGTGGCCGTGCGTTTGAGCTGGAATGACCATCTGGTGGAGATCGCGGTAGAGGATGACGGCCCCGGAATCCCCGAACTGCAACGCGAAGAAGTCTTCCGTCCCTTTCATCGCCTGGATGAGGGGCGCAATCTGCAGAGCGGCGGCTCAGGACTGGGGCTGGCCATCGCCCGCGACATCGCCCGGGCGCATGGCGGGGATATTGTGCTGGGCGAAAGCGCCATGGGCGGGCTGAAGGCGACAGTGCGGTTGCCGGTATAATCAGCGTTCGCGCTTACGGTAATAGCGGATGAAGAGCTGAAACAGGACAGCCACGATCAGGAAAAACGCCGCGGCCAGAAACAATCGGTCCGACCAGAGCTTCGCCCAGGGCTCGACATAGAATGTGAAAAATCGAACATGTACCGGCTGATAGCCCGGAAGTCGCGCATAATGGGGATCGCCAGCCAGCGGAAGAAGCATTGCCGCCAGCACACAAAGAAAGAATGCGGAAAACGGTATGCTCTGGATCGACATCAGCCGGCTGCTGAGGGGCCGCGGCATCAGCGCAACTCTTCCGCCCGCTTGCGGGCGGCGCGCACCGCGCGCTTGACCAGCGCGGTCAGTCCGTCGTCCGCCATCAGCACCGCCAGCGCCGCCGCCGTGGTGCCGCCGGGACTGGTGACGGCCTCGCGCAGCGCCGACGCCGAAGACCTGTCTGCCGCCAGCAGTGCGCCGGCGCCGGACACGGTGGCGCGGGCGAATTTCTCCGCCTGGGCGCGCGGCAGGCCTTCCGCCACCCCGGCTTCGGTCAAAGCTTCCGCCATCAGGAACAGATAGGCGGGCCCGGAGCCCGACACTGCCGTGACGCTGTCGATCAACTCTTCCTTCGCAACCCAGATCGTCTCGCCCAGCGCCGACAACAGCGACACAGCGCGCTTTTTGTCTGCAGCCGTCACCCCCTTGGCCGCGTAAAGACCAGTGATCCCGGCCCCGATGGCGCCCGGTATGTTGGGCATGGCGCGGATGATGCGCGCCTTGTTTCCCCAAGCCTTGGTCAGTGCCGCAACCGAAGTACCCGCCGCGATGGAGATCATCAGCGCGCCATTCAGGGCGAAGCCCGCCAATGTCTCGGCCTCGCCTTTCAGAACTTGCGGCTTGATGGCGACCACGCAGACAGAGGGTTTCTGTTTTACCTGCGATGGCGCACCGAACAGCGCGATCTTTTTCGCCTTGGCCAGTTTGCGCAATTCGGCGGAGGGCTTGGGCTCGACCACACTGATGGATTTGAGGCCGGTCTTCAGCCAGCCCTTGAGCAGGGCCGATCCCATGCGACCGGCGCCAATGAGAAGAATGCTCACAGCAGCATCACGCCTGGCCGGCGCACTCCAGCACCGCCGACGCAATCGCATCCTCGGCGGTCTTGCCGCCCCACAGCACGAACTGGAAGGCCGGGTAGTAATGCTCGCAGGCTTCCAGGGCCAGGTTCAGCAACGCCTCGCACTGGGCGGCGCTGGCTTCGGCATCGGGGAAGATCATGGCGTGACGGAAGATGATGGTCCCGTCCTGCGGCCATAGGTCGAAATGGCCAATCCACAGCTTGGCGTTCACATGCATCAGCAGGTCGGCGACATTCTGGCGCCGGACGCCTTCGCTGATCCGCATGTCGAAGGCGCTGGACAGGTGCAGCGACTGCAGGTCCTCCCGCCAGGAAAAGTTGAAATGGTGGTCGCTCCACTTGCCCGCCACCGACAGATTGAGCTCGTCCCGGCCCGCCCGCTCAAAGGCCCAGCCATTGGCCTCCACCGCCCGCTCCAGCAGGTCCAGGGGATGCAGGGTGTCCAGCGGCTCGTCGTCGAGGTGGGTAATGCTCATTGGGCAACAACTCCTGGCGCGTCCAGCCACAAAACGAAGCAGTTGCGATCCAAACTGGCACAAGATTTAGAGAAAACAAGAGTCCGCGAGTCCTCATCCCCGCCCGCAGAAAAGATTCCACAGCTTTGAGTCTGCTCACAGATTCGCGTGGCGCGGCGGGGGAACGAGTCCCCAGCCCCACTAAGTGTTTGATTTGGATTCCAAAGCCGGCCCGTCTTCCAATTTTTTAAGGCGGGCCGCGAGGGACTCGTTCTCGGCACGGGCCTTGGCCGCCATGGCCTTGACCGCCTCGAATTCCTCGCGCGGCACAAAATCCATGTCGGCCACCAGCCGCTCCAGCCGCTGGCGGACAAAGGTGTCGATCTCGGTCCGCACGCTCTGGGCCATGCCCGCGGCATCGGTGAAGGCCTTCGCCACCCCGTCCAGGAACGGATTGTCGGTCTGCGCCATGAAAACCTCCACTTTCAGCTCTTATGCTGGTCGCGCCGGCGGGCCCTCGCTAACGCTCGGGTCGCCGGTCGCTCCGTATATGGCGGGCAGTGTGGCTTGACACAAGCAGCGAAGCATCCCGTTTTACCCGCCCATGATCCAGGCCCTGCTGCCCTATCCTCATATAAACCCGGTGCTGCTGCACCTGTGGGGGCCGCTGGAAATCCGCTGGTATGGGCTGGCCTATATCGCGGGCATCGTGCTGGCCTGGTGGGCCGTGCTCAGGGTGCTGCGGAACAAGGCCCTGTGGGCATATCCCCCCTTCAAGGGCCGCCCGCCCGCCACCGAGGACGATATCGGCGATCTGGTGGTGTGGGCGATCATCGGCATCATCCTGGGCGGGCGGCTGGGCTGGGTGCTGATCTACGGCACCGTCCTGTGCAGCGTCACGCCGGACTATGCCGCCTTCTGCGACGGGCTGCCGGCGGGCTTCCTCACCGATCCCTTGCGCATTATCGCCGCCTGGGAAGGCGGCATGTCCTTTCATGGCGGCTTGCTGGGGGCAGCGATCGCGGTCTGGCTGTTCTGCCGCCGCCGCAAGCTGGTGCTGCTGCCGGTAGGGGACCTCGCCTGCGCCTTCGCCCCCATCGGCCTGTTCTTCGGCCGCATCGCCAATTTCGTGAACGACGAATTGTGGGGCCGCGTTACCAATGTGCCCTGGGCAATGATCTTCCCGCGTGGCGGGCCGCTGCCGCGCCATCCCAGCCAACTCTATGAAGCCGCGCTGGAAGGCGTAGTCCTGTTTGTGCTGCTGCAGATCGCCTTGCGCGTCTTTCGCGCCCATGAGCGGCCCGGCCTGATCTCGGCGCTGTTCTTCGCGGGCTACGGCACCTTCCGCTTCATCTGCGAATTCTTCCGCGAACCCGATGCCCAGTTCATCGGTCCGGTCAGCATGGGCATGGCCTTGTCCATTCCGGTCTGGCTGGCGGCCGGAGCGTTTCTTTGGATTGCCTATACCAGGCCGAAGACCGCATGAGCCTGTCCCATGTCTCTTAAAACACGCATCGCCGATCTGATCGAGGCGCAGGGTCCGATGTCGGTGGCGCAATTCATGACCATCAGCCTGCTCGATCCCAAGGAAGGCTATTACGCCACCCGCGACCCCTTGGGCAGCGGCGGCGATTTCATCACCGCGCCGGAAGTCAGTCAGATGTTCGGCGAAATGATCGGGCTGTGGCTGGTGCAGGCCTGGTCCGACCAGGGTTGCCCGAAAAATCCACGCCTGGTGGAGCTGGGACCGGGACGCGGCACCATGATGGCGGATATTTTGCGCACCGCCGCGGTGGCGCCGGAATTCCTTGCCGACCTGGACGTCGTGCTGATCGAGGCCAGTCCCGCCCTGCAACAGGTACAAGCAGACAAGTTGCGCGGCCAGAATGGTATCCTTGGCGCGGATATTTCCTGGCAGGCGCAATTTGGCGGCAGCCTGGGCGACCGCCCGCTGTTTCTGATCGCCAATGAATTCTTCGATGCTCTGCCGGTGCGCCAGTATGTGAAAACCAAGCGCGGCTGGTGCGAGCGCTTGGTGACGGCGTCCCAAGGCGAGCTTAAATTTGCCCTGGCGCCGGTGCCGGCTCCCATTACCACAATTCCCGCCGACCGGGAGAAGGCGCCCGATGGCGGCGTCTACGAAACCTCGCCTGCCGCGACGGCTTTGGCGGAGAACATCGCCGGCATCATCACCGCCAAGGGCGGCGCGGCGCTGATCCTGGATTATGGTTATGTCGAGGCCAGCGGCTTCTCGGAGACCCTGCAGGCGGTGAGCGGGCATCGTTTCGCCGACACGCTGGACGAACCAGGAGAAGACGATGTCTCGGCCCATGTGGATTTCGTGGCGCTGGCCCAGGCTGGCCGGCGCGGCGGCGCGAATGTTTCGGGGCCGGTAACGCAAGGCCTGTTCCTGGCCAATATCGGCATCGCGGAGCGCGCCGAACAATTGATGAAAGCCAATCCCGACAAATCCAGGGATCTGCTTACCGCCACCGAACGGCTGATCGGCAACGACCAGATGGGCACCCTGTTCAAGGCCCTGGCCTTTGTCCCGCCCGCCATCAGCGATGTCGCGGGTTTTCCGCCATGAAGCGCCTGATGGCGCGAGGCTTGGACGCGCCCGGTATCGCGCATGGTTTTTTCGGGCGCGAAGGCGGTGTTTCCACCGGTCTATATGAATCCCTCAATTGCGGGCCCGGCTCGGGCGACGATCCCGATTCGGTGGCCGAGAACCGCCGTCTGGCCACAGCGGCGTTAGCACCGCAAACAAACGAGGATGTCCGGCTGGTCAGCCTGTCGCAGATCCACAGCGCTATCGTGCATATCCTGCTGCAGAAGGACGCAAGCACCGCGCCAAGACCGCAAGGCGACGCCATGGTCACCGCCACGCCCGGCTTGGCGTTGGGCATTCTGACGGCCGATTGTGCGCCGGTGCTGCTGGCCGACCCGCAAGCCAAGGTCATCGGCGCCGCCCATGCCGGGTGGAAAGGCGCGCTGGGAACGGATGGCGGCGGGGTATTGGAAGCTGCTCTGGAGGCCATGGAAAAACTGGGGGCCAGGCGCAATCGCATCCGCGCCGCCATCGGGCCCTGCATTTCCCAGGACAATTACGAAGTGGGCGGGGAGTTCCGCGACCGCTTTCTGGAATTGGGTCTTGGGCAACGCCGATTCTTCGTCCCCTCCGGCAAGGAGGGCCACTACCGCTTCGATCTGGCGGGCTATGCCGCCCACCGCCTGACCGCAGCCGGGATAGAATCGGTCGAAACGCTGGGTGTTTGCACCTATCCGCCCGAAAACGGCTTTTTCAGCTTCCGCCGCACCACCCATGCCGGCGAACCCGATTATGGGCGGCAGATTTCGGCTATTGTGCTGGTTGGGTAACAGCGGCATTTGCGACCGTTGCGGCGGCGACGCCTAGCGGCTAAAAGCGCGTCATCAAAGTTTCGCGGGGCGTGAGGACATGCAATGACGGATCTGAACGGATCGCGGGGCATGCGCCTCATCACCGGCAATTCCAACAAGCCCCTGGTCGATGCCATCGGTTCCTATCTGGGACTGACGCCGGTGAAAGCCGATGTCCGCCGCTTTTCCGACGACGAAATTTTCGTCGAGGTGCATGAGAATGTCCGCGGCGAGGACATGTTCCTGATCCAGTCCACCAGCGCGCCGGCCAACGACAATCTGATGGAATTGCTGATCATGATCGACGCGCTGCGCCGCGCCAGCGCCCGGCGCATCACCGCCGTGATCCCCTATTTCGGCTATGCCCGCCAGGACCGCAAAGTCGGGCCGCGCACACCCATCTCGGCCAAGCTGGTGGCCAATCTGATTACCGAGGCCGGCGCCAACCGGGTGCTGACAGTGGACCTGCATGCCGGGCAGATTCAGGGCTTCTTCGACATTCCCACCGACAATCTCTTCGCCCAGCCGGTGATCGTGAAGGACATTCAGGATCATCTGGGCGACAAGGCGCCCATGGTGGTGTCGCCGGACGTGGGCGGCGTGGTGCGCGCCCGCAGCCTGGCGCGGCGTCTCAACACCGACCTGGCCATTGTGGACAAGCGCCGCGAACGAGCCGGCCAGTCGGAAGTCATGAACATCATCGGCGATGTCGAGGGCCGGGCCTGCATCCTGATCGACGATATCGTGGACAGCGGCGGCACCCTGAGCAATGCCGCCGATGCGCTGCTGAACAATGGCGCCACCGAGGTCTATGCCTATTGCACCCATGGCGTGCTGTCGGGCAAGGCGGTTGAGCGAATCCAGAATTCCAAGCTCAAGTCGATGGTGGTGACCGACTCCATCGCGCCCACCCCTGCCCAGCAGGCCTGCCCCAATATCCGCACCATCTCCATCGCGCCCTTGCTGGGCGAGGCGATGCGGCGGATCAACAACGAAGCCTCCGTCTCCAGCCTGTTCGATTGATGCTGAAATACTTTTATGCTCCCAATGCCTGTTCGCTGGGGCCGCATATCGCACTGGCCGAAGCGGGCGCGGCGTTCGAGGCGGTGCGCCTGGACCTCAAGGCCGGCGACCAGCGCAAGCCCGAATATCTCGCCGTAAACCCCAAGGGCCGCGTGCCGGCGCTGGTGACACAGCAAGGCACCTTGACCGAGTGCGTCGTCATCCTGGGCTGGGTGGCGCAGACCTATCCCGATGCGCATCTCAAGCCCGATGGCGACTTCTTCGCCTTCAGCGAAATGCAGACCTTCAACCTCTATCTCGCCACCACGGTCCATATCGCCTTCGCGCATTTGTTCCGCGCCGAGCGCTGGGCCGACAGCGAGGCGGCCAAGGCCGAAATGCGGGCGAAGGTCCCCAGCGTGCTGGCGCAGCTGTTCAAGCTGATCGAGGACCGCTTGAGCGATGGACGGAGCTGGGTTTGCGGCGATCGCTATACGGTGGCCGATCCCTATCTTTACGTTTTTGCCCGCTGGCTGGAACGCGACGGCGCCGGCGGCTCGGCGGCCATGCCGCTGACCCGCGCCCATCGCGCCCGCATGCAGGAACGTCCCGCCGTGAAGAAGATTCTGGCCGCCGAGGGTATCGCGCCGGTTTAGGCCAAAAGCGCCAGCACCACGGATTCAATCACCACTGCCAGCACCCAATGGCCGGCATCGATCGCGGTCAGCATGAGCGACTTCTGCTGGAACATGTTGTTGACCAGGATCGAGGTCAGCAGGAAGCCCACGCCGATGGTGGCGCCGGCGATGGCCGAAGACGTCAGCCCCATCACCCCCAGATTGGTCAGGAGCTGGTAGAGCACCGCCGACATCACCAGCGCCGCCAGAAATGACACGACCATGGGGGCCAGGGGCATCTTCTGGCCCTTGCAGTCGTCGGGATTCTTGCCTTGTGCCAGCGTCCAGGCCTTGCCCAGAACGCCGTACCAGATCGCCCCGAAAATCCACCCCGCCAGTCCGGCGGCGCCGATCGCAATGAGTGGATTGTGCATGCCCGTTCTCCCCAATTTTTTGGCCAATTTTTTGGCCAAATTTTTAGCCCGAATTTAGCGCAGGCTAGCACGGCTTTTTGCCAGGGCGAGGGCCGGTTGCGTGCCATGTTGCGTCCTTGGCCACCTTCGGCTACAAGCCTCGCCTTTCCGGGAGGCCACGGGCTTTTGCCGGGCTGTGAAGGATTGAGAAAATGGCGCAAGTTCAAGAACTTAAGGTAGAAGCGCGCGACGGCACGGGCAAGGGTCCGGCCTATCAGGCACGTCTGAAGGGGTTGATCCCCGGCGTCGTCTATGGCGGCAAGGACAAGCCGGAGAATGTGGCCGTGGACAGCCGCACCCTGGAGCGCCGTGTCGAGGCCGGCCATTTCCTCACCACCCTGCTGATGCTGGATGTCGGCGGCAAGAAGACCCGCGTCATCCCGCGCGAAGTGCAAGTCGACCCGGTCAGCGACCGCCCCGTGCATGTCGATTTCATGCGCCTGACCGAAGGCGCCACCATCCGCCTGGAGATTCCGGTGCATTTCAACGGCCAGGAAGTTTCCCCCGGCCTGAAGAAGGGCGGCGTGTTGAATATCGTGCGCCATGCCATCGGCCTGATCTGCCCGGCCGACAAGATTCCCAACACCATCGAAGTCGATGTCTCCAATCTGGACATCAACGAGACCATTCACATCAACGCGCTCACCTTGCCCGCCGGCGTGAAGCCGGTGATCCGTGGCCGTGATTTCACCATCTGCTCCATCGTGGCGCCGACCAGCGTGATCGAAGAGCAGAAAGCCGCTGCTGCTGCCGCCGCCGCGCCCGTGGTCGAGGTTGCACCCGTCGAAGGTGCTGTACCCGCTGCTGGTGCCGCTGGTGCCGCCGCCCCGGCCGCTGGTGCTGCCGCGCCCGGTGCCGCAGGTGCCAAGCCCGGTGCCGCCGGCGCCAAGCCGGCTGCTCCGGCCAAGAAGTAATCCAGCGCCAGAGGGGGCGGCATGGAGACGCCGCTTCTTATCGCCGGCTTGGGAAATCCTGGTTCGCAATATGCGAAGAACCGGCACAATGCCGGTTTCATTGTCGTGGACGAGCTGCACGCTCATTACAAATTCGCTCCCTGGAAAGCCAAGTTCGACGGGCTTTTGTCGGAAGGCGCGTTGGCGGGCCGCAAGACGTACCTGCTGAAACCACAGACTTTCATGAACCTGTCCGGCGACTGCATCGGCCCGGCGCTGCGCTTCTTCAAGCTGCCGCTGGAGGCCTTGGTGGTGGTGCATGACGAGATCGATCTGGCTGCGGGCAAACTGAAAGTGAAGACGGGCGGCGGCGACGCCGGACAGAACGGCTTGCGCTCCATCACCGCCGCTCTGGGGCCGGATTACCGCCGGGTGCGGCTGGGCATCGGCCATCCCGGCGACAAGGAACGGGTGACAGGCCATGTGCTGCAGAATTTCAGCAAGGACGACATCGACTGGCTGAAGCCGCTGGTGATGGCGATGGTGGAAGCAGCGCCCTTGCTGGCGAAAGACGACGATGCCGGTTTCATGAGCAAGGTGGCGCTGCTGCTCAAGCCGCCGCCAAAACCAGCAAAGAAGAAAGATACCGAGTAATGGGTTTCAAATGCGGAATCGTGGGCCTGCCCAATGTCGGCAAGTCCACTTTGTTCAACGCCCTCACCCAGACGGCGGCGGCGCAGGCGGCCAACTATCCCTTCTGCACCATCGAGCCCAATGTCGGCGATGTGGCGGTGCCCGACCCACGGCTGGAGACACTGGCGAAAATTGCCGGATCGCAGGAGATCATTCCCACCCGCATCACCTTTGTCGACATCGCCGGTCTGGTGCGCGGGGCGTCCAAGGGTGAAGGGCTGGGCAACCAGTTCCTGGCCAATATCCGCGAAGTGGATGCGGTCGCCCATGTGCTGCGCTGCTTTGTCGATGACGACATCACCCATGTCGAAGGCAAGATCGATCCCATCTCAGACGCCGAGATCGTCGAGACCGAATTGATGCTGGCCGATCTGGAAAGCCTGGAAAAGCGCATCAAGCCGCTGGAGAAGAAGGCCAATAGCGGCGAGAAGGAAGCCAAGGAACAGTTGGCGCTGATGATGAAGGCGGTGACGTTGCTGCGCGAAGGCAAGCCCGCGCGCCGCGCCGAACTGTCGCCGGACGAGCGCGGACCTTACAGTCAACTGGGCCTGATGACCGCCAAGCCGGTTCTGTATGTCTGCAATGTCGAGGAAGCCTCGGCTGCCAGCGGCAACGAAATTTCCGCCAAGGTCGAAGCCATGGCGAAGGCGGAAGGCGCCCGCAGTGTGGTGATCTCGGCCAGGGTCGAGGAAGAGATCGCCCAGCTTGCCAATGAGGAGCGCGGCGATTTTCTGTCCAGCCTGGGGCTGGAAGAACCGGGCCTGAACCGCCTGATCCGCACCGGTTATGAGTTGCTGGGGCTGCTGACCTTCTTCACCGTGGGGCCCAAGGAGGCGCGGGCCTGGACGGTGACCAGAGGCTCCAAGGGGCCGCAGGCCGCAGGCGTGATCCATACCGATTTCGAGCAGGGCTATATCCGCGCCGAAACCATCGCCTATCCCGACTATGTCGCGGGCAAGGGCGAAGCGGGCGCGCGCGAGGCGGGCAAGTTCCGGCTGGAAGGCAAGGACTATGTCGTCGCCGACGGCGACGTGATGCATTTTAGGTTCAACACCTAATTCTTCACCCAGCGCCGGAAATTCATCGTGTTGGTGAAGCCGGTATAGATGTTCCCGTCCTTGTCCACCGCCACCGCCTCGATGGCGTTGTATTCGCCCCAGGGCACAAAGCCGATCACCTTGCCGTCGCGGATATGGCCGAAGCGTATGCCGTTGCGAAAACCCGGATTGTTCTGCGCGTTGGACAGCGAATCGGTGACATAGAGCATGTCGTCCTTGGTGATGTAGATGCCGCTGGGCCGGCCGAACTGCCGCCATTCGGCCAGGAACTTGCCCTTCTGGTCGAAGATCTGGATGCGGCTGTTGGAACGGTCGGCGACATAGAGCCGGCCGGCCTTGTCCATTGCCAGCCCGTGCGGGGCATTGAATTCGCCGGGGCCTTCGCCCAGCTTGCCCCAGCTGAGCAGGAACTTGCCGCCCCGATCATATTTGAGGATGCGGTTGTTGGTCTTGTTGCTGTGGCCGTCGGCGACAAAGATGCTGCCGTCCGGCGCCACCAGCACGTCGGAGACGCCATTGAAACGGTCGGGCCCGTCGCCGGTGGTGCCGCGCGCGCCCATGCTGCGCAGCAGCTTGCCGTCCTGGGTATATTCCCCGAGCACATCGGCGACCACGTTGCTTTGCGAGATGCCTTCCACCAGCCAGACATGATTGTCGCGGCCGATGAAGATGCCGTGGGGATACTGGAATTGGCCCGCGCCCCAGCTTGTCGCCAGCTTGCCCGATGCATCGAATTTCAGCACCGGATCCAGAGTCTTGTTGGAAGCGCAGCCGTCATCGGACTTGCCGCAGCGTTCGAACACCCACACGCTCTTGCCGTCGCGGTCCATGTCCACCGCCGAGATGCCGCCGAAAGGCCGCCCCAGCTGCGCCCAGCCGGCATCCTCATGATAGGGATTGGGATAGTCGTTGGGATCGTGCGGCGGCGGCATGGCCGGGGTCTGCGCCCAGGCGAAGCTGGTGCCGGCGGCGAACGCCAATACCGCGAGAAACCGGTGAGCCATGATGTCCCCTCCCAACGGCCTATACTGGCCTTGGAGGGAGGTTAGCCCATCCACGGCCGGGCAGGCTAGCGCAGAAACTCGACGCGCTAAGCCTGGCTAGCCCACTTGTCATTCCCGCGAGTTCGTAGCGACAGCGTATGAACGGGAATCCAACTACATTTGTGAGGGAAGTTGGATGCCCGCATGCGCAGGCATGACAAACTACCGCAACGATGCTTCGATATTGCCGCCGTCCACGGTGATCACCGCCGCCGTGGTCTTGGAGGCGGTGGCGAGATAGACAAAGGCATCGGCCACGTCTTCCGCCGTCACTTCGCGCTTGAGCAGATTGCCGGCCATGTAATCGGCCTCCGACACGCCGCGCGCCTTCGACCGCGCCGCCACCATGTCGTCGGTCAGCAAGCCGCTACGGATTCGGTCGGCATTGACCGCATTGGCGCGGATGCCGTCCTTGCCGTGATCCAGGGCATATTGCTTGACCAGGAACAGGGTCGCCGCCTTCGGTAACCCATAAGGCCCGAAATCCTTGCCCGGATTGACCGCCTGCTTGGAGGTGTTGAACAACAGGCAACCGAAAGTGCCCTGGGCCAGCATGATGCGGGTGGCGGCTTGCGCCACCGCCTGATGCGCCCAGAAATTCAGTTCAAAACTCTTGCGCAGAATTTCGTCATCGACATGCCCGATGCTACCCTGCCAGGCCGCGCCCGCATTGGACACCACGATATCCACGCCGCCAAAGGCCGACACCACCGCATCGAAGGCCGCGCGCACACTTTTGGGATCGGTCACGTCGCACTCGACCGCCAGCGCCCTGCCGCCGATCTTCTTGGCGGCGGCTTTGGCGGCCTCCAGGTCGCGGTCCAGAATGGCGACTTCCGCGCCTTCTTTCGCCATCGCCTTGGCTGTCGCCGCGCCGATCCCCGAGCCGCCTCCTGTGATAACGGCCACCTGGCGGGCCAGGGACTTCTCATTGGACTTACCCAGCTTGGCCTGTTCCAGCGACCAATATTCCACTTCGAACATGTCGAATTCACTGATGCTGCGATACTCGCCCATGGCCTCGGCATCGGTGATCACCGCGATGGCGTTCTCGGCGATGTCGGCGGCGATGGCGGCGTCCTTGGCACTGCCGCCGACCCCGAACATGCCCACGCCGGGCACCAGGATCACGCGCGGCAGCGGATCCAGTTCCTTTTTCTTCACCGCGCTCTTGGCGTTGTTGTCTTCGAAATAGCGGTGATAGCGCGCGACATAGGCGGCAACCGCTTCATGCACGTCCTTGGACCATTCCTCCACCTTGCCGGCCTCAGGCGCCGGCACGATCACCGGCCAGTTCTTGGTGCGAATGGTGTGATCGGGCGTCACCACCCCAACCTGGCTGTAGCGCGCCAGCTCGGCGCCATTCACATAATTCAAAATCTGCGCATTGGTGCGGAAATCCAGCAACTGGCGCTTGGCGGTGCCTGCATTGGCATTCTTCTCGATCGCAACCGCGCCGCGCAGGATGGGCGCGATTTGCGGCACGCTGGCCAGGTTGGCGGGCAATTTGACCTGGGCCAGGGACTTGCGCTGACGGGTGAGCCGCTCTTCCGCCAGGGTGACGAATTCGATCATCCGCTCATAGGCCTGCCGGGCGCTGTCGCCCACGGTGAAGATGCCGTGCTGCAAAAGCACCAGCCCTTCGACACCGGGATTTTTGTCGAACACATCGGCCACCGACTTGGCCAGCGCAAAGCCGGGAATGGTGTAGGGCACATAGGCCACACGGCCGCCATAGACCTCCTGCACCAGCGCCTTGTTGTCCGGCTGGTCGGTCAGCGCCAGCACGGCGGTGGAATGGACATGGTCGATGAATTTGTGCGGCAGGAAGGCATGCAGCAAAGTCTCGACCGACGGATTGGGCGCGGAGGAGTCCAGCAGATTGATGCGCTGGAAATTGACCATGTCTTCGTCGGATAATTTGTCCAGCTTGCGCAGCTTGCGCAGCGGTGCCAGCCGCACGGCGGGAAGACCGGCGGGCTCGATCACGCCCATGTCCCAGCCACTGCCCTTGATGCAGATGACATCGACGTCTTCGCCCAGCTGGTCCTTGATCACCGTCTTGACCGAGGTGTTGCCGCCGCCATGCAGCACCATCTTCGGGTCACTGCCCAACAACCGGGTGGTATAGGTGCGCACCGCCAGATCTTCGTTGACGCCCTTGGGGGCGTAACGGACGGCAAATTCCTTCGCCTTGGTGTCAGACCATTTCGACTGCATTAACTTCTCCAATGCCCTACCGCTTCGCTACTTGAGGGCGGCCCTACTTCGGAAAAAGGCTCCGTAAGCCTTCAGGCGTAGCGACGCAAGTGCCGCGTTCGGTGATGAAGCCCGTCACCAGCCGGGCGGGGGTGACATCGAATCCGGGGTTGGCCGCGCTGCTGCCGGGGGCGGCGATTTCCACCACTGTCACCGAACCGTCAGCAAGCCGGCCGGACATTTTCAGCACTTCATCGGGACTGCGTTCCTCGATGGGAATGTCGCGCCCCGATTCCAATGTCCAGTCGATGGTGGAACTGGGCAGCGCCACATAGAAAGGAACATCATTGTCCTTGGCCGCCAGTGCCTTCAGATAGGTGCCGATCTTGTTGGCGACATCGCCATTGGCGGTAACCCGGTCGGTGCCCACGATCACCATGTCCACCGCACCCTGCTGCATGTAATGGCCTCCCGCATTATCGGCCAGGATAGTGTGATCCACGCCATGGCTGCCCAGCTCAAAAGCCGTCAGCGAAGCGCCCTGGTTGCGCGGCCGCGTCTCATCCACCCAGACATGCAGGGCAATGCCTTCGTCATGCGCCAGATAGATCGGCGCCAAAGCGGTGCCGTAATCCACTGTCGCCAGCCAGCCGGCATTGCAATGGGTAAGGATATTGACAGTCTTCCCCGGCTTTTTCGCCGCGATCTCGCGGATGATCGCAAGCCCGTTCTTGCCGATCGCCTGGCTCATCGCCACATCCTCGTCGGCGATCAGGGCTGCTTCTTGCCAGGCCAGGGCGGCGCGTTGGTCGCGCGGCTGATTGAGCAGCGCGCCGCGCATCCGCCACAGCGCCCATTTCAGGTTGATCGCCGTGGGCCGGGTCTCCGCCAGCATCTCCACCGTCTTCTGGATATGGTCGTCGGACGCATTCTCGCGCACCGCCAGCGCCAGGCCATAGGCCGCCACCGCCCCGATCAGGGGCGCGCCGCGCGTCTGCATGGTGAGAATCGCATTGGCGGCCGCTTCGGCGTCGCGCAGGGTCAGGGTGACGAATTCGTGCGGCAGCTTGGTCTGGTCGATGATGCCGAAAGCATCCTCGCCGATGGGCCAGACGGAGCGGTAATGTTTGCCGCCAATTTTCATTTCAAAAAGCTTTCATGGCTAGGCGGGCGCGGTAGCCTTCATGGCCGGATATTCGCAGAATTTCGCATACCAGGCCGCAAGATTGGGACGGGACGCCTTCCAATCCAGATCGGGCATGCGGAAATCGATATAGCCCAGCGCGCAGGCCACCGAAATCTCGCCGATGGTGGGGTCCTTGGCGAACTTGACCTTCTCCAGCGCATCCAGCCCGGCATGCACCGTCGCCATATGGCGCGCGATATGATGGGGATTGCCGCTTGCCTCCGGCTGGGTGATTTCATGGCGAAAGCCCACGGCGGCATCGGCAAGGCCGTCACCCAGGGCCTGAAGCCCCAGCGCTTTCCAGCGCCCGCTATTTTGCTTCCAGATATTCATGCCGGGAAAGAATTTCCCGCCGCCGATCTGGTTGAGATATTCGCAGATCACCGGTGAATCGAACAGCGAGGAGCCGTCGTCCAGGATCAGGGTTGGAATCTGCTTGAGCGGATTGACCCGGCGCAGGCTTTCGTCGGTGCGCGCCTGAACGTCGATGACCTCCAGCTTCAATCCCAGCTCGTGCGCAATGATGCGCACCTTGCGCGCATAGGGAGAAGCCTGGTTGGAGTAGAGCTTCATCCGGTTCTTTACCTCAATGACCCTCAAAGGCGACCAGCGCCGTCACCGGCTTGCCGATGGCGCGCAGCTTGTCGGCGCCGCCCAGTTCCGGCAGGTCGATGACAAAGCAGCAGCCGATCACATTGGCGCCGGCGCGCTCCAAAAGCTTGATGCCGGCAAAGGCGGTGCCACCGGTGGCGATCAAATCATCGATCAGAAGCACGCGCTCGCCCTTTTCCAGGGCGTCGATGTGGATCTCCATCCGGTCCTTGCCATATTCCAGGTCGTAATCCTCGCCGATCACGGTGTGGGGCAACTTGCCCTTCTTGCGCACCGGAATGAAGCCCACCGAAAGCTGGTGCGCCACCGCCCCGCCCAGGATGAAGCCGCGCGCTTCCAGGCCGGCGACCTTGTCGATCTTCATCCCGGCATAGGGCTGCACCATTTCGTCAATCGCGCGGCGGAAGGCGTGCGGATTGCCCAGCAAGGTGGTGATGTCGCGGAACATGATGCCCGGCTTGGGATAGTCGGGAATGGTGCGAATCGCGTCTTTGAAGTTCATGAGATCAGACTTTCCTGAGAACGCGGCCGGCCACCGCATCGAGTTTCGCCATCAATGCCGGATCGCGCTTGTCGGGAGATGTGATCAGCGCCATGTCCAGCATGGTCTCCACCCCGAGCGGGCAAGGCTGACGATCCGGCCCCAGCTTGGGCGCCACCGCCATGATCAGCTTCCTGGCGTTGGCGGCATTCCTCTGCATCACCTTGATCACCGCATCCACGGTCACAGAATCGTGATCGTCATGCCAGCAGTCGTAATCGGTCACCATGCCGACAATGGCGTAGGGCAGCTCGGCCTCGCGCGCCAGCTTGGCCTCCGGCATCGCCGTCATGCCGATCACGCTGCAATCCCAGCTGCGATACAGGAAGCTTTCGGCGCGGGTGGAGAATTGCGGGCCTTCCATGCAGATATAGGTGCCGCCTTCGCTGTGATCGATCTTCTGTTCCCGCGCCGCCAGGGTCAGCGCGCCGGAGAGCTTGGGACAGACGGGATGGGCCATGGGCACATGGGCGACAAAGCCGAGACCGAAAAAGCTTTTCTCGCGCGCGAAGGTGCGGTCGATGAACTGGTCCGCCATCACGAAAGTGCCGGGCGGCAGTTCCTCTTTCAGCGAACCGCAGGCCGAGACGCTGATCACATCGGTGACGCCGATGCGTTTCAGGGCATCGATGTTGGCGCGGTAGTTGATGGAACTGGGCGTCTGGATGTGGCCGCGGCCATGGCGCGGCAAAAACACCAGATCCACCCCGGCATAGGTGCCGGTCAGAAGCTGGTCCGACGGCTCACCCCAGGGGCTTTTGACCGCCTGCCATTTGGCGTTTTCCAGACCCTCGATCTGGTAGACGCCGGAACCGCCGATGATGCCGAGAACAGTTTTGGTCATGAAAAAGGGCGCTCTTGCGAAGAAGAGCGCCCTTTTATCATGTGGAACCCCCGCGGCAATGCCCGGGATTATGACGTCTAATGTAAGTCTTTCCAGACCTTGCGATAAGCGGCGAACAGGATGCCCGCCAGCAGGACCAGGAACACGATCGAACCGAAGCCCAGCCGCTTGCGCTCTTCCATCTTGGGCTCGCTCGCCCAGCTCAGGAAGGTGACCACGTCATGGGCTTCCTGATCGATGGTGGCCTTGGTGCCGTCGGAATAGGTCACCGAATTGGCCGCCAGCGGCGGCGGCATGGTGATGTTCCAGCCCTCGTAATAGGGGTTGAAATACTTGCCTTCCGTCACCGTGAAGCCTGCCGGCGCCTTTTCATGGAAGCCGGTGAGGATCGAATAGACATATTGCGGCCCGCCTTCGCGCGCCTTGACCACCATGGACAGATCCGGCGGCAGCGCGCCGCTGTTGTTGGCGCGCGCGGCATTCTCATTGGGGAAGGGCGAGGGGAAATGATCGGCCAGGGTGGCGGGACGCATCAGCGGCGTGCCCTTGTCGTCAGTGGTCTCGCCCTTGTCGTTGGGCTCGGCCGGAACCTTGGCGGCGGCGGCCAGTGCGCGCGCCTGGGCCTCGGTGAACTCCGGACCGCCGGCTTCCGCCAGATTGTGGAAGGCCAGGTGGTTGGCGGCATGGCAGGCGGCGCAGACCTCCTTGTAGACCTGATAGCCGCGTTGCAGGGCGCCGCGGTCATAGGTGCCGAAGGGTCCCTCGAAGGAAAATTTCTCGTCCTTGGGCGCCAGCTTGGCGGTGTCCAGCGCCAAGGCGGAGGTGGACGCCAGAAGCCCCGCGGACAGGCCGAGCGCCAGGCTGAGAGCCAGACTGCGAGAGTGTGTGGTCAGACGCATGGTGTTTCTCACTCGGCGGGCGCAGCGGCGGAATCGCCGAGCACGGATTGCGCGATGGATGCGGGAAGCTGTTTGGGCGTCTCGATCAGGCCGACGATCGGCAGGATCAGCCAGAAGAAGGCGTAGTAGTAGAGCGAGGCGATACGGGCCACCCACACCAGCGGGATGCCGAAGCGCGCCGCGTCCACGCTCTGGGAACCGCAGAAGCCCAAAAGCACGCAGGCCACCGCGAAGGCCCAGAAGAACTGTTTCATCAGCGGGCGGAAGCGGCAGGAGCGCACCCGGCTGGTGTCCAGCCAGGGCAGGAAAACCAGGGTGACGATGGCGCCGCCCATCACGATCACGCCCATCAGCTTGTTGGGGATGGAGCGCAGCATGGCGTAGAACGGCAGCAGGTACCATTCCGGCACGATGTCCGGCGGGGTCACCAGCGGATTGGCCTGCTGGTAATTGTCCGGATTGCCGAAGAAGTTCGGGGCATAGAAGACAAAACCCGCGAACAGGATGACGAACAGCACCAGATAGAAGGCGTCCTTCACCGTGTAATAGGGGTGGAAGGGCACCGTGTCCTGCTTGCTCTTCACATCGATGCCCAGCGGGTTGTTGTTGCCGGGCACATGCAGCGCCCAGATGTGCAGTCCCACAACGGCCGCGATAATGAAGGGCAACAGATAGTGCAGCGAGAAGAAGCGGTTCAACGTGGCGTCGCCCACCGCGAAATCGCCCCACAGCCACTGGGCGACATGGGTGCCGACCACCGGAATGGCGGTGAACAGGTTGGTGATGACGGTGGCGCCCCAGAAGGACATCTGGCCCCAGGGCAGCACATAACCGAAGAAGGCGGTGGCCATCATCAGGAGATAGATCAGAACGCCGATGATCCAGATCAGTTCGCGCGGCGCTTTATAAGAACCGTAATACAGGCCGCGAAACATGTGGATATAGACGGCCAGGAAAAACATCGACGCGCCGTTGGCGTGCAGGTAGCGCATCAGCCAGCCGTAATTGACGTCGCGCATGATGTTTTCGACGCTGTCGAAGGCCATACCGGCATTGGCCACATAATGCATCGCCAGCACCACGCCGGTGATGATCTGTACGGCCAAACAGAAAGTAAGGATGCCGCCGAAAGTGTACCAGATGTTCAGGTTCCTGGGCGTGGGGAAGGTCTGCATCGTGTCGTGCATCAGGCGCGGCAACGGCAGGCGGGCATCGAGCCAGCGCTCAAAACCGGTCTTGGGATCGTAGGTCGAAGGGCCAGACATTGTTGTTCTCCTCAACCGACCTTGACGTGTGTGTCAGTCAGAAACGTATAGAGCGGCGCTTGCAGGTTCTTGGGCGCGGGGCCTTTGCGGATGCGGCCCGCCGTGTCGTACATCGAACCATGGCAGTGGCACAGCCAGCCACCATAGTCACCTTGCGGCATCTGCGGCGTGGAAACCTGGGGGGTGCAGCCCAGATGGGTGCAGACGCCGATCAGGATCAGCCATTCCGGCTTGGTGGCGCGGTCGGCATCGTTGGCCAGCGCGTCTTCCGGCAAATTGTCGTTGCGCGCCAAAGGATCGGGCAGCGAATTCACATCCACCGCCTTGGCGGCGGCGATCTCGGCCGGGGTGCGGCGGCGCACGAACAGCGGCTGGCCGCGGTGCTTGAAGACAATCTGCTGGCCGGGCTGGATGGCGGAAAGATCGATCTCGGTGGTGCCCATGGCCAAGGCCGCCGAGGTGGGGTTCATCTGGTCGATGAAGGGCCAGGCCGCCGCCGCCACGCCCACCGCGCCAACCGCGCCCGACGCCACATAAAGGAAATCGCGTCGCGTGCCCGCGTCACTTGTCGTAGCTGCCACTGGGTCCACCCTTCAGGAAAACTTGGAAAGAAACGATGCAAACTCTTGCCACAAACAAGCGTGGATACGGTACTGACGCGGTGACGCGCCAGGGGCCGCCCCCGCTTGTGCGTTGGGCCGGTAAAATAGAGAGTCGATTTTCGAGGGTCTTGCGGCACGATGACGCAGAAAATGCCTTGTCCTGCCGCGACTTAATCCAGCAGGGACTGAAAAATGGAGGTTTGGGGTGCGCTTGGCGCTATATGAGCCCGATCTCCCGCAAAATGCGGGCAGCCTGATGCGTCTGGGCGCCTGCCTGGGGGTGGGAATCGATATTATCGAGCCCTGTGGATTTCTTCTGTCGGACCGAAATTTCCGCCGGGCCGGCATGGATTATCTCCAAAGCGCCGATATTCGCCGCCATGAGTCCTGGAGCCGATTCCACCAAAGCTTGCAGGACAGGCTGGTCCTGCTGACCACCAGGGGGGACATGGCCTATACCAACTTCGCCTTTGCCCCCGGCGACACCTTGCTGGTGGGCCGGGAAAGCGCAGGCGTGCCCCAGCCCGTGCATGACGCCGCGGATGCCAAGCTGGTGATTCCCCTGCGCCCCGGCCTGCGGTCCTTGAATGTGGCGCAGGCGGCCGCGATGGTGCTGGGGGAAGCTTTGCGTCAGACATCTCTTTTTCCGAAGGGTGGCCCGCCCAGCGAAGTGGCCGGGTGCGACAGCGTGCTGACGTCGGCCGTGCGGCCAAATAAGGAATGACCTTGGAACTGGCCCTGTTGCAGCCCGGCGGACTGGTCGCACTAGCCCAAGTGCTGATGATCGATGTGGTGCTGGCGGGCGACAATGCCGTGGTCATCGGCCTGGCTGCCGCCAAGGTGCCGCCTTCGTTGCGCAAGAAAGTCATTCTGTGGGGCCTGGCCGCGGCGGTGGGATTGCGAATCGGTCTGGCCGTCATCGCCGTGTCGCTGATGCAGGTCATCGGGCTGAGGCTGGCAGGCGGCATCCTTCTTCTATGGGTATGCTGGCGCTTCTGGCGCGACATCCGAAGCGGACCGCATTGCGCCCATAGCGGGTCCGCGCCGCAAGCCGGCGCGTCGCTCAAGCGCGCGGTACTGCAGATCGTGCTGGCCGATGTCTCCATGTCGCTGGACAATGTGCTGGCGGTGGCGGGCGCCGCCGTTGGGCATCTGGACGTGCTGGTGATCGGCTTGCTGCTGTCGGTGGCGTTGATGGGCACGGTGGCGAACTTCATCGCCAAGCTGCTCGAGCGCTACCGCTGGATCAGCTATATCGGATTGGCGATCGTTCTGTATGTCGCCGTCACCATGGTCTGGCATGGTGGAACCCAGGTCATGAACGCGATCAACTAACACCCAATGTCAAACGCAACAGAAGCGCCACCCTTGCCTCATCATGTCTGTTCTGACGCTGCCGCTAGAACAGACATGATGAGTGCGCCAGCGCCTAAACCAATCTCAACAGCAGCGCCTACCGCGCCTCATCGCGACCGTCCACTACGCTGCCGCTAAGCCGGTCGTGATGCGTGCGACGGCATCTAGTCGATCCGCAAAAGAAGCGCGGTAGCATCATCGCTCTTCTTGAAACGTGGAAACTTGTCGCCGCCGGCATCCCCCGCCTCGATGGCGCGCAGTTCTTCGCCCAGCGCCGCCAGTCCCTTGTCCAGCGCCGCCGCCATCAGACTGTCGGCGCTATAGACACCATAGTCGCTGGCCAACGCCAGGAACCCGTCACTGGCCAGCAGCAGGTGGCTGGCGGCTTTCATCAGCCGCCGCGAGACATGCGCCGCCGCTTTCACATCCGGGCTGAACAGCCAGGAATCGCCGCTGTTGATGCGATTGCGGCTGTTGCGCAACGAACCCAAAAATTCCGGGCGGCTGAGACCGGCCGCCGGCGACAGATTTTTCTCCTTCGCCAGCGCCTGCGCGGCTTGCGCTTCGGCGGCGCGCTTGTCGAAGGTCTCCCCCACCACGGTCACCGCTTTGTCGCCCTGTTTGACCAGCGCGGCACAATCGCCATACCAGAGAAATTCCAGACCATCCTCGTTCGGCACCACCAACATCATGGAGCCGCACGGCGTCTGCCACATCTCTTCAGGCGCATGGCGGCGCAGCGCTTCAAAGGATTTCTGCGTATCCGCCAGCGTTGCGCGCAGCGCCTTGCGCGCCCCATCGCCGCCCTTCAGATGCGCCATCAGCCGCCGCGCTCCGAATTGCGCGATCCAGGCGGCATCGCTGGGGCCGGGCATCAGGCCCTCGCCCAGCGGCGTGGCGCCGTCGATCACCACCGCGGCCGTCTCGCCATGGCCGAAGGCGTCCTCATTGGTCTTGGCGGGGTCGCCCGGCAGCGACAGAAATTCCGCAACCTCCAATCTCATGCCCGGCATCTCATGTATGACCTTGGTCGACCAAGGCCTTGAGTTGGTCGCGCAAGGCGCCTTCGCCGGCGGCGAAATCGCCGTCCACCCACCAGTCTTCCACCTGGGCCAGCACACGGCCGACCCGCGGCCCTTCCGGCACGCCCGCCTGCATCACATCGCGCCCGGTCAAGACAAAGCGCGGCTGCTGCCAGTTTTCCGCCATCTGCAGCAGCATGCGCCAAGCGCCGGCCGCTTGCGGCGCAGCGGCCCATTGCAGCATCACCTTGTCGCGAAAACGTGCCGCGCCCAGACGGTAGAGCAGCCGCCGTGCGTCGCGGGCCGACAGTTGCGCGGCGATCTTCTCGCCGCCCAATGCCTGTTCCAGCCTGGTCCGATGGACGTTGGAAAGCCTCAGAACATCCGCCGCCGCCCGGGCGGCCTGCTCGCTGTCAGGCAGCAGTGCCGCCAAACGCAGCACCGCATCGCGCACAAAGAGATTTTCCACATCCAACTGGGTCAGTCTTTCCAGCCGCGGCAACTGCAACGCTCCCGGCAGCAATAAGGACAGAATGCCCGTCGCCGCCATCACCCGCAGAACCGGGGCCGGAGTGCCCGCTTCCAGCAGGCGCAGCAATTCCTTGGCGATCCGTTCCGCCGACAGGGTCCCCAGCCTGTCCTTGGCCTCGGCGGCGGCGCGCAACCCTTCCGCATCGATTTCGCCCTTGCCATACCAGGCATGGAAGCGGAACAGGCGCAGCACCCGAAGATAATCTTCCGCGATGCGCGCGCGTGCATCGCCCATGAAGCGCACCCGGCCGGCGATCAAATCCTCGACCCCGGTGGCATAGTCGAAAATCTCGCCGCCGGCGGAAGCATAAAGCGCGTTGATGGTGAAGTCGCGCCGCGCTGCGTCCGCCGCCCAATCGTCAGTGAAAATCACTTTGGCGTGGCGGCCATCGCTTTCCACATCGCGGCGAAGCGAGGTGACCTCGAAGGCTTGATGGCCGGCAACAGCGGTGATGGTGCCGTGTTCCACCCCCGTCTCCACCACCTTGATGCCTTTGGCATTCAGCCGCGCCGCCGCTTCCTGCGGCGGCATGGGCACGGCGATATCGATGTCCGCCACGGCTGTGCCCAGCAGGGCATTGCGAACGGCACCGCCGACAAAGCGCGCTTCGCCCAGGGCGTTCATGACCGCAACCGTTTCCGGCATGGTCATCCAGCTATGCTGAGAGGGATCGATTTTCACGACTCAGTTATATCACTTAAGCGCATCGCCAGATTGACCGCGATGGCGGCGGTGGCGCCCCAGATTTCACGGTCCCGATAGGTGAAGGCGTAGAAATTGCGCGGCTGGCCGGCGATCTCGCGGTTTTCGCGCCGCCGGTTGGCTGGGTCGCACAGAAAGGCCAGCGGCACCTCGAAGATTTCCGCGACCTCACGCGGATCCGGCGACAAGGTGAAGCCTTGCCGCAGCAGGCCGACCACGGGCTGGATATCGAAACCGGTGCCCGTAAGATAACGGTCGAGATAGCCCGCCACGGTGACAAAGCCGGGCGCGATGCCGGTTTCCTCGAAGGTCTCGCGCAACGCCGTCTCCGCCGGCGAAGGATCGGCTTCTTCGCTGCGCCCGCCGGGGAAACTGATCTGGCCGCTATGGCGTACCAAGCTGTCGGTGCGGCGCGTGAACAGAAGTGTGGAATCGCCTTGCGCGGGGGTGCGCAGAATCACGGGCAAAAGCACCGCCGCCTTGACCGCGCCGAAACCGGCTGGGGGGAGCAGCAGGTCGTAATCGTCATGCGCGGTCAATTCCGGCGGCTGTTGCGCCAGCCGGGCGCGCAGTTGTTCCGCGGCGAGCTTCATGTGCGCCTCGCGCCGAATCGTTGCTTGCGGGAAATTGCCGTCATCGCGCCACAATTTGAGGAATTTCTGTCGAATATTAAGGTATATCCGGGGTTGCGCCGTTCACGCCCCACGGTGCAACATAACGCCTGATCCCGGCAAGCTTTAGGCCCGCATGAACAAGGTGGACATCCAGGACGACATTCAAACCGGACGCGAAGCCGCACAGCGTCTGTCGGCATCGGCGGAAATTTTCGCGCGCGTGCGCGCCGGGCTGAATGCCGTGATTTTCGGCCAGGACGAGGTGGTCGAGCAGACCCTGATCACCCTTTTGGCGGGCGGCCATGGCTTGCTGATCGGCGTGCCGGGTCTGGCCAAGACCAAGCTGGTGGGTACGCTGGCCGTCGTGATGGGGCTGGATACCAGTCGCGTGCAGTTCACCCCGGACCTGATGCCCGCCGACATCACCGGTTCGGAAGTGATGGAAGAAAGCGCCAGCGGCGAGCGGGCTTTCCGCTTCATTCGTGGGCCGGTCTTCACGCAATTGCTGATGGCCGATGAAATCAATCGCGCCTCTCCGCGCACCCAGTCGGCGCTGCTGCAGGCGATGCAGGAAAAGCATGTCACGGTGGCGGGCGCCCGTCATGATCTGCCGCGCCTGTTCCATGTGCTGGCGACCCAGAATCCGCTGGAGCAGGAAGGCACCTATCCTTTGCCGGAAGCCCAGCTCGACCGTTTCCTGCTGCAGATCGATGTCGGCTATCCCGACCTGGAGGCGGAACGCCGCATGCTGCTGGCCACAACCATGGGCGAGGAAAAGGGCCCATCCAGGGTTTGCGGCCCCGACGATCTGCTGGAGGCCCAAACCTTGGTGCGCCGCATTCCCGTCGGCGAACAGGTGATGGAAGCCATTTTGTCCCTGGTGCGGGCGGCGCGCCCCGATTCCGATCACGACGGCGGCGTCAAGGGCCAGATCGCCTGGGGCCCGGGCCCGCGCGCCAGCCAGGCGCTGATGCTGGCGGTGCGCGCGCGCGCGCTGCTGGGTGGCCGCATGGCGCCTTCCACCGACGATGTCGTGGCCCTGGCAGGGCCGGTGTTGCGCCATCGCATGGCATTGAATTTCGCCGCCCGCGCCGAAGGCGCCACCGCGGCAAGCGTGATCGAGCGGCTCTGCGCCAGTCTCTTTTGAGATCAGTCTCTTTTAAGATGAGTTTGTTTTGACCCAGTTCTCCACGCTTCAGCATGAAGCCGATGGTCTGTCCGCCGGGCTGCCGCCCCTGATGGTGGAGGCGGACCATCTGGCGGCATCGGTCAGTTTGGGGGTGCATGGCCGCCGCCGCGCCGGCATGGGCGAAAGTTTCTGGCAGTTTCGCCGTTATGCCAGCTCCGATTCATCGTCCGCCATCGACTGGCGGCAATCCGCCAAGTCGCAGCATATCTTCGTGCGCGAGCGCGAATGGGAAGCCGCCCAGACCGTCTGGTTCTGGCGCGACGCATCCGCGAATATGAGCTTTCAGTCCGGCGCGGTGAGCAAACGCGGCCGGGCCGACCTGCTGCTGCTGGCACTGGCTTCGCTTTTGGTGCGCGGCGGCGAGCGCGTGGGGTTTACCGGAATGGACGGCGCGCCAAGCGCCTCACGCCTCGCTTTGACCCGCATAGGCCGCGCAATGTCCGCAAGCAAGCAAGGCGTGCTGCCGCCGCAAATGCCCTTCGCGCGCGGCAATCAGCTGGTGTGGTTCAGCGATTTCCTGGAAGAAGAAGCGTTCAAAGCCATGACGCATCTGTCGCAGCAGGGCGTGGAAGGCCATCTGGTGCGCATTGTCGATCCGGCGGAAGACGATTTTCCCTATTCGGGCCGCACCCGTTTTGAATCGCCGTTCGGTAAGGAGGGTGAGATGTTCGGCCGTGCCGAGCGGATCCGCCAAGCCTACCGCAATCGTTTCGCCGCCCATGGCGAGCGCGTCGCGCACGCGGCGGCGGGGCTGGGCTGGACCAGCACGGTCCATCGCACCGATCACGCGCCGCAAGCAGCCCTGATCGCGCTGCATGCCGCCATCGGCGGCACCTAGGCCGTGCTGGGGTTTCCCTTAAGTTTTGGAACGCCGTTAATCCTGGCGGCGCTGCTTGTCCTGCCGGTGCTGTGGTGGCTGCTGAAAGTCACGCCTCCACTGCCCCGCCGCACGGTGTTTCCGCCGCTGGGGCTGCTGCGCGGGCTGGAAGACGAAGAGCAAACCCCGGCTGCCACGCCCTGGTGGCTGTTGCTGCTGCGCCTGCTGGCAGCGGGTTTGCTGATCGTGGCCCTGGCCGATCCCTTGCTGGGCCGCAGTCCCAAGCTGGCGGCCGAGGGCCCGCTGGTGCTGGTGGTGGACAATGGCTGGACGGCGGCGCGCGATTGGGAAGCACGGCGGGAATTGATCGCCGATCTGCTGCACAGCGCGCAGGGGCGCGCCGTCGCCATCATTCCCACCGCCGGCAGCGTGCCGGCGGGATTGCTGAACGCCGGCGAAGCGGAACGCATCGCCAAGGAACTCAAACCCATGCCCTGGCCGGGCGACCGCCAGGCCGCCGCCAGGGCGCTGGGCCGCTTCAACTTTGCCGCCGCGCCGGCGCTTTACTGGCTCAGCGACGGCATCGAAGACGCCAGCAGCAAGGCGCTGCGCGACGCCCTGCACCGCTATGGCGGGGTGAGCATCTTCACGCCGGCGCACCTGCCGCTGGGCCTTTTGCCCGTGACACGCGACGCCAGCGGCTTTTCGCTGACCGCGATCCGGGCTGGGGCAAGCACAGCGCTGGAGATTGAAGCCGGCGCGATCGGTGCACGTGGCGAAACCCTGGCCGCCACCCGCATCCGTTTCAAGCGCGGCGAGCTTCGCGCCCACGGCCATATCGCCCTGCCGATGGAAGTGCGCAACGCCACCACCCGCTTGGGCGTTGCCGGCGAAGACAGCGCCGGCGCGGTGCAGCTGCTGGACCGGGGGGCGGCCCAGCGCAGCGCCGGTATCGTGTCGGAAAACGCCAGCGGCGAAGGCCAGCCGCTGCTTTCCGACGTCTATTATCTGGAGCGCGCTCTGTCGCCCTATGCCGAGATCGCCAAGGGCGGGATCGCACAGCTGCTGGACAAGCATGTCTCGGTCCTGCTGCTGGCCGACGTGGCGAAAATCTCCGCCAATGACCTGGACAAGGTGAAAGACTTTGTCAGCCATGGCGGTGTGCTGATCCGTTTCGCGGGCGAGCGCATGACCGACGGCGCCGATGAGCTGGTGCCGGTCAAGCTGCGGGTCGGCGGGCGTTATCTGGGCAGCGCCATGGCCTGGTCCGCGCCCCAGCATCTGGCGCCGTTTGGCCCCTTGAGCCCGTTCAATGGATTGGAAATTCCCGCCGAGGTGACGGTGACACGGCAAGTGCTGGCCGAACCCAGCGCCGAAATGCAGAACCGCACCTGGGCGCAACTGGCCGACGGCACGCCGCTGATCACGGCGCAGGCGATCGGTTCGGGCTGGGTGGTGCTGTTTCACATTTCCGCCAGCCCCGGCTGGTCTTCGCTTCCTTTGTCGGGACTTTATGTAGACATGCTCAAGCGGCTGTTGGCCTTGTCGGCCGGCACGCCGGCGCGCGAGCTGGCAGGACTGATCAGCCTGCCGCCCGTATCGCTGCTGGACGGTTTCGGCCATCCCATCGAGCCGCCCGTGGATGCCGCGCCCATTGCCGCGCACGACTTGTCGCGCACCCGTGTCTCGCCACAGCACCCGCCGGGCCTCTACGGCGCCCATGAGGTGGAAAGTGCGCTGAATGTCATGCATGCGGATGACAGGCTGGCGCCGCTGACGGACAGCGGCATGCAGATTTACGGCACGACCCATGCCCGTGTGCTGGAACCCTATCTGCTGGCCGCGGCCATGCTGCTCTTGCTGCTGGATGCGCTGCTGTCCTTGTGGCTGCGTGGATTTGCACCCCGCAAGCGGTATTGGCCCGCCACAGCTTCAGTCGCGCTATTGGCCATCGCGCTTTTTGCGCCCCAGGCACGCGCCGATGACGCGATGAACATGAAAGCGGCATTGGATACACGCCTTGCCTATGTGAAGACCGGACTGGCCGATGTGGATTCCATCAGCCAGGCGGGGCTGACCGGCCTGGGCTTTGTGCTGAGGGCGCGCACTTCCTATGAACCGATGGAGCCGTTGGGCCTGGATCCGGAGAGTGACGATCTTTCGCTTTATCCCTTGCTCTACTGGCCGCTGGATCCGCGCGAGAAAAATCTTTCGCCCAAGGCGCTTTCGCGCATTGGCGAATATATGCGCAATGGCGGCACCATCCTGTTCGACACGCGCGATTTCACGTTGGGCGCGGTGCGGGGCGCCGCTTCACCCGGCGAACAGACCTTGCGGCGGATGACGGCAGGATTGGACCTGCCGCCGCTGGAACAGGTTCCCGCCGACCATGTGCTAAGCAAAGCGTTTTATATCCTGCGCGATTTTCCGGGGCGCTGGAGCGGCGGCACGCTGTGGGTGGAAGCCCTGCCGCCCGAGCAAAAGACCAATGGCCCAAATGCGCCGCCCGCGCGCGGCGGCGACGGCGTGTCGCCGGTGATCGTCGGCGGCAACGACTGGGCAAGCGCCTGGGCGGTGGACGCCAACGGGCATTTCCTGGCCACGCCATCACCCGGCGGCGAATTGCAGCGCGAGATGGCGTTTCGCTTCGGCGTCAATCTGGTGATGTATGCCCTGACGGGCAACTATAAGACCGATGTGGTGCATGCGCCGGCGCTGCTGCAGCGGCTTGGAAATGAACGATGACCAGGCTGGCTTTCGCCCCCGTGATTCCGCTCTCCATCCTGACGGCGCTGATCGTGCTGGCGCTTGGCGTCACGATTTACAGCTTCGCGGTGCGCGCAAGGGGCGCCTGGGCGCGCGCACTGGCCTTTGGCGTCCTGCTGTTTGCCCTGGCCGGTCCCCTGCTGGTGAAGGAAAAGCACGCCCCCTTGGCCGATGTCGCCGTGATCGTCACCGACCGTTCGCAAAGCATGGCGTTGGGCCAGCGCGCCGCCCAGGCCGAAGCCGCGCGGGTGCAAATCAAGCGTCTGCTGGCGCAACAGCCCGGACTGATCGTGCGCGAGACCAGCGTCACCACCACGGCCACCGGTGAGAATAACGGCACCCAGGCCTTTGCCCCCTTGAATGCGGCGCTGGCGGATGTACCGCAGGGGCGGGTGGCAGGCGTCATCCTGATCACCGATGGCCAGGTGCATGACGCGCCGCCGCCGCAAGCGCTTTCGCTGCATGCGCCGCTGCAGGTGCTGGTGGCGGGATCGCGCGGCGAGCGCGACCGCAAGCTGACCGTATTGAACGCGGCGCGCTTTGCCATTGTCGGGCAATGGGCGGTGTTGCGCCTGAGGGTGGATGATCTGGGCGGCAGCGGCGAAGCCAACGCGATGCTGGATATCCATATCGACGGCAAGCCCTTCGGGTCACGCCTGGTGCCGGTCGGAAAAGACACCGATGTGCGCGTGCCGGTGGCGCATGAAGGCGAGAATCTGGTCGAGCTGTCGGCCGCGCCCGGGCCGGCGGAACTGACCCAGCAGAACAACCGGGCGGTGGTGACGGTGTCGGGCGTGCGCGACCGGCTGCGCGTGCTGCTGGTGTCGGGCGAACCCCATGCCGGCGAGCGGGTCTGGCGCAATCTTCTGAAAGCCGATCCGTCGGTCGATCTGATTCACTTCACCATTCTGCGCCCGCCGGACAAGCAGGATTCCACACCCATCAACGAACTTTCCCTGATCGCCTTTCCCTCGCGCGAACTGTTCCAAGAAAAACTGGGCTCCTTCGATCTGGTCGTGTTTGACCGCTACCGCGAACGCGGCGTCCTGCCGCTCGCTTACTTCCAGAACCTGGCCTCCTATGTCGAAGAGGGCGGCGCGTTGTTGATCTCATCGGGTCCGGAATTTGCCGGTCCCGAAAGCATCTACCGCACGCCGCTCAGCCAGGTCTTGCCGGTCCAGCCGACGGGAGAGATTTTCACCGCTCCCTTCAAGCCCTTGGTGACGCAAGACGGCATGGCGCATCCGGTGACGCGCGAACTGCCCGGACGCAATCAAGGCGAGCTCAATCAGACCAAGACCGCGCCCACCTGGGGCCGCTGGTTTCGCATCCTGGGCGCCAACAAGATCGCCGGCCAGACGGTGATGTCCGGGGATGCCGGCCGGCCGCTTCTGGTGCTGGACCGGGTCGGCAAGGGCCGGGTTGCCGAACTGATGTCCGATCAGACCTGGCTGTGGGCGCGCGGCTTTGAAGGTGGCGGGCCGCAGGCCGAATTGCTGCGCCGGCTTGCCCATTGGCTGATGAAGGAACCCGAACTGGAATCGGAAAATCTTTCGGCCGCGATCATCGGCGATACGATCCGCATCACCCGCCGCACCATGGCGGCGCAGACACCGCCCGTCACCATGACGTTTCCGTCCGGCAAGACGCAGATCCTGCCACTGACCCGCACCGAGCCCGGCATCTGGCGCGCCGACACAAAGGCCGGCGAACTGGGGCTTTACCGCGCCACCGACGGCATTCTTTCCACCGTGACGGCGGCCGGCCCGCTGAACCCCAAGGAGGTGGCCGACATGCGCGCCACCGATGAGGTGCTGGGGCCCGATGCGCAAGCGACCGGCGGCAGTGTGCATTGGCTGAGTGATGGCCTGCCTGCGATACGCCGCGTCGGCGCGGGCGAAGATGCAAGCGGTTCGAACTGGATCGGCCTGCGCAGCAATGGCGCCTATCGTGTCATCGCGCTGGAGCAGGAAAAACTGCTGCCGCAGTGGCTGGCCTTGCTGCTGATCGTGGGCGCGCTGCTGCTGGCGTGGAGACTTGAGGGGCGCTAGCCGACGCCAGCCCCATCGGCGCAAACTGGTTCATCGATCTGTGCGCGGCGCACTTCGCCCGACAGGGTCAGGAGTTCGCCCGATTTCAGGGAAAGCCCCAGAATGCGGTTCTGATCGACGGGCCCGGGAAACTTCACCCGTCCGGGCGGCAGGCGCGAAAAGCCGACCTTGGCATAATAGGGCTCGTCACCCACCAGCAGAATGCCGCGCCAGGGGCCTTGCCGCGCCGCATCGATCCCCGCCTGCATCAGGGCAATGCCGATGCCGCGGCCGCGCTGATCGCCCTTGACCGCCAGCGGGCCCAGCAGCAGTTCCTCATGGCCGCCGACCTTGATCGGCCAAAAGCGTACCGAGCCGCGCAAGGCGTCCTTCTCGATCGCGACAAAGGAAAGCGCCGCGATGGGCGCCACGCCCTCGCGCAAGCGATAGGCCGACTTGGCAAAGCGGCCTGGCCCAAAGCTTTCCGCATTCAGCGCCGCGACCTGGGCGGCGTCTGCCGGCGCTTCCAGACGGACCTGCCAGATGGCGCCCAATTCCCCGGTCGATGGTGCATTCATGGGGATTTCGCTAATCGGCGGACGCCCAAAAGGCAAGCCTGGCAGCGCGATATCGGGGCCGCGCCCCGCAGGACCGCGTTTCTTAACAAGTTCCGGCCTTCCGCCGGCCCCTGTCCTGTAACGGTTCAATAACGCCCGCTTGTGTACTTTGCCCAAGACCATTGCGGTGACGGGGGGATTGTTCGGTACCACAAACCCGGACAAGCCCGCCGGATTTGTTGCGTGCGAGGCGTAAGAACAAATGTCTCCGACGGGATTCGAGGGCCTGAAGGCGCTTATTGTCGAAGACAATATGCACATGCGTTCCCTGCTGCGCGCGCTGCTCAATTCCATCGGCATTACCGAAATCGCGGAGGCAACCAACGGCCAGGCCGCCGTCGCGCTGCTGCACGCGCACAGCCCCGATCTGGTGCTGACCGACCTGGCAATGGCGCCCATGGACGGGCTGGAATTCACCCGCCATGTCCGCAACCACGAGAACAGCCCCAACCCCTTCGTGCCCATCATCATGGTCAGCGGCCATACCGAAAAACACCGGGTGGAGGCGGCGCGCGATGCCGGCGTCACGGAATTCCTCGCCAAGCCGGTCAACGCACACAATCTGTTTTCGCGCATTGCCGAAATTGTGGAGCGGCCGCGGGCGTTCGTCCGCTGCGACACCTATTTCGGGCCCGATCGCCGCCGCCGCCAGCTCGAAAATTACGCCGGCCCGCGGCGCCGCGCCGAAGATTTCCAGAAAGTGGATATCCACTAATGTCAAAGACCACCAAAAATCCAACCACAGAAGCAAAAGCGCGACTCATCGCACCCGATGCCTATCCCCAGCCGATGAGCAGGCCGCAAGCGGCACGCGCGATGCTGACCTTGCACGCCACCGAAACCGGGGTAAAGGCGCAAGCCGCCTTGGCGGCCGCCGTCCCGCCGATGCGCGCCGCCATTCTGCAATATGTGGATGAAATGGAGCGCGCCGCGGGCGACATGAAGATCTTGTTCGAGAAGGCCCACGAGATTCGGGGCTTCGCGGAAACCGCCGGCTTGATCACCACCGGACGGATCTCCGAAATCCTGTGCCATTACATGGATGACATGGCCCGCATTGGAAAGCCTGTGGACGCGACCATTGTCGCACTGCATGCCTCTGCCATCGCCCGTGCCGCCCGCGCAGAGGATGACGATGTGCGAATGGGCGAGGTGGTCGCGGCCGAGCTTGCGGCCCTGGTGGCGCGCCGTCTGTCGGAAACCTGATCGCCTCGCGCTAAGGGCCAAGGCGGCCGCAGTCCGGGCTTGCGCGAAAACCATTGCGTGCCGCAGGCCGCGCTAAGTCCTTTGCGGTCACCAAGCGTTAACTCTTTGGGGCCCCGTCTGACGGGCACAATTCACGCCTCCTTAAGTCCTGGCGTTAATACTGCGCCTTGGCATTCTCGGGCTTATTTCATGCTTCAGATAGGCGGCATTGTCGTTCTTTTCGCCTGTGTGTTCGGCGGCTATCTGATGACCGGCGGCTCGCTGGCCGTGGTGTTCGAGGCCATGCCGCATGAGCTTCTGACCATTTTCGGCGCCGCCATCGCCGCCATGCTGATTGCCGGCTCGGTGTACAATGTCAAAAAGATCATGGGCGGGTTGGGCCAAACCATCTCCGGCCCGCGCTGGAAACCGGGTGATTTCCGCGACCTGCTCTGCCTGTTGTTCCTGTTGACCAAGACCATGAAATCCAAGGGCCTGATCGCCCTGGAAGCCCATATCGAGAAGCCGTCGGAATCCTCGATCTTCAAGCGCTATCCCAAGATCTGCAAAGATCACTTCGCGCTGGATTTCATTTGCGACACGCTGCGCATGATGACCATGAGCCTGGAAGACCCCCATCAGGTCGAAACCGCCATGGAAAAGCAGCTGGAAAAGCATCATCACGAGGCCCTGGTCGGCGCCAACGCGCTGCAATCCATGGCCGACGGCCTGCCGGCGCTGGGCATCGTCGCCGCCGTTCTGGGCGTGATCAAGACCATGGGCGCGATCAGCGAACCGCCCGAAGTGCTGGGCGGCATGATCGGCTCGGCGCTGGTCGGCACCTTCCTGGGCGTGTTCCTGGCCTATGGCATCGTCGGCCCGATGGGCATGCGGCTGAAGGCGGTGATCGACGAAGACGCGCTGTTCTATCACGTCATCCGCGACATCCTGGTGGCGCATCTGCATGGCAACGCGGCGCAAGTGTCGGTGGAAATCGGCCGCGGCAGCGTGCCGTCGGAATATCAGCCAAGTTTCCAGGAACTGGAAAATTCGTTGAACAATATTCCGCCGGAAGGCGCCTAAAGTCTTTTTACTTTACGAATTTGACCGGTACGTCGCGCAGCTTTTCAGGACTGCGCAAACGGACGTTATAGGTCTGCTGCGCTTCCGATATCGAAACAAAGAAGATCGCCAGCGCGCCCGCGAACACGCCCAGCGGCACGGCATAATAGACGTCCAGGTCGGTGCCGAAGGCAACAATACAAGTCACCAGCACGCCGGTCAGCTGCGCCACGCTCCTGGGAATGGGAAATCCTGCCCGCATGCCGCATGCTGGCGCGGATCGCCGCCAAAGCGAAACAAATATTTAACCATTGGTTAACTTCCGAAGGCGCGCCAAAACAGTGCTTTTTCACTGCCGCGGCCGGGCTCACTGCGCGCGACCTACGCTGTCGCTAGGTCGCCGCGCCCGGCCTTAGCAATTCGTCTGTGCGTCGAAGCCGGTGTTTTCGCCTGACGCGCGGCCCCTTAAGTCGCTGGCGCGCGGGGCCGCTTGTCATTCGTTTGCGCCCGGATCGGGCGCAAACGAATGGTAGCACCGGACGGATTTGAACCGCCGACCAAGGGATTATGATTTGAATTTAATAGCAGCGCATAGTTTCTCATAGCTTCTCTAAGCCGTTGAGAGCACTTGCGTTTCCCCTTGGAAGGCTTCACATGCCGACCATGCAAAACCGCTCCTTCACCGACCTTGGCCGAGACAATGCTGAGACAAGGAAGGTGCCATGAAGCTAACCGATTTGACGGTTCGCACTCTCAAAGCTCCCTCGAAGGGAGCCATAATCTACTACGACGACGCCCTCATCGGCTTTGGCGTTCGCGTGTCCGAAGGCGGCACCAAAAGCTATATCCTCACCCACGGTTCGCGCCGAACGCGCGAGACCCTTGGCCGGGTCGGCATCGTAAGCCTCCAGAATGCTCGCCAGGAGGCGAAACGGCTCCTGGCCGAATACACCCTCGGCAAGCACCAACCCCGCGCCAAAAGCTGGCAGAGCGCCCGCGATGAGTATTTGGCGGAGGTAGCTGCAAGCTGCCGGCAAAG
>JANYAR010000034.1 GCA_025361185.1 Alphaproteobacteria bacterium
CTGAAATTTCCCACACCTTTAAGCGGAAGGATGGCAGCTTTTACACGCATCACTCAAAGCGGCCGACCGAGCCCGATCAACTCTTTGGTATCAACTACGGCGAGGCAGGGGCACGTTTCTTCGCGCTTGAGACAGATAGGGGTACGGAGCCGGAGACACGAAGCAATCTCACTGAGAACTCCATCCTCCGCAAAATCCTTTCGTACAGAAACATTCTCATCAGTGGGGAGTATAGAAAGCGCTTTGGCATACCGAGCTTGATGGTGCTTTTCATTACGACAGCCGCAGACCGCGAGGACAATATGGTGAGGCTGACGCGTGGCCTATATAAAAACGGCTCGCATAATCTTCTTTTTAACCACATTGAAGGCTTCACACAGTACGTCCGCACGCCACCTCTCCATCCCAAGCTTTTTGGAGAGTACAGACGCACGGGGACGCCGTTTAATATCTCGAAGCCATAGAAAAAGGCCGCCCCGAAGAGCGGCCCTAGATAGTGATAAGTGCTCGTCTAGTTCTGAGCCATCAAGATGAAAGATCACCTCTTATCGGAACAGTGGGCCTTTCAGCTTTCGCCGGAAACAGAATTATCGAGCCATCGACTGGCAAGGCGTGCAGCTTGATGGAGATTCCATCGCTCGCCACATTCCAGGCCGCGCCGATTTTGGTATAGAACGGCTTGCCGCCGTTTTGGCCGGGTTGAGAAACGAAAACTTCATATGAAGGCTTTGGGCCTTTCGCCATGACGCTCTCCTTTTGTGCAATGTTGTCCACACCCAATCATACCATCCTCACGAGCACGGCACCTTGCATGGCTACGTCGGCATTACGGAAGCCCGGCCCCCGTCCGGCTTTAAAACGAACGTCGTCAAACATCATCCGAAGACCGCCTAGCACCAGCCCTCCGCACATCGCGGGGGCTCTTTTTGTACTTCTCATTCCTGCTCATGCCGAACGGTTACGCCATCTTTGACCAGTGCTAGTTTCTGCGGGCTGGCCATCCAGCATTATCAGTTAAAAGAAAGGAGTATGGATTACACCTGTTGGGGCATCAGCGAACTCATCCGCGAACTTCAGGCTCGCGACGCAAAAATCAGAGAGTGGGAAAACACTCTTATGAGTGCACTTCGAGAGGAAGACGAGGAACGGGTTATAGATGTCCGTGAGCAAATGTTCGCCATGATGCAGGAGAGCAACTTCAACGTCGATGAAGCAAAGTGATGGCAGCGATTAAAAGCAACCTAACAACAACAGTATGGGATTAGACATGTACGCAGCTAGGAGGCTCTATGTTAAAAAATGGGACCACCAACCTGCTGACGAACGGTACTCGGTGAAGATTGCACGCGGCGGAAAGCCAGTCGTAGGCATTCAGGACGACCGCATTTCAGCTATTGAAGAGGAAGTGATGTATTGGCGCAAGGCAAACCACATCCACGCGTGGCTTGTTGATAATGTGCAGGATGGCGAAGATGACTGCAAAGACTATTACGTTGATTGGAATCAGCTCAAAGAGTTGCTTCGCATTTGTAAGAAGGTATTGAAAGCTTCCAAACTCATTGATGGGGTGGTGCACAAATCTACGCCCTTGGAGCCCAATTCTCCTGTCTCGGTTGAGCTTGGCGAAACCGGGAAGGTGATAAAGGATTCAACCGTAGCCAAGGAACTGCTCCCAAGGGGTGTAGGCTTCTTCTTCGGGAGCGACGATTATGATGAGGATTATCTTACCGACGTAAAGGATACGCACGATTGGATTGTTCGCATGTTAGCTGACCACGTGGCCGGTGTGCCTGGCGGCATCTACTATTCTTCAAGCTGGTAATGAGACGGCATGGAAATCTACGCTGCATTACCGCAGGGGCTATGATACCGAGAGCCAAGCTCTAGATTGGGCCCCTCGCTTTTCTGGCGGGGGGCCTCCCATCTCCAAGGAGAAAGAAATGGATACGCAGAAGCTTAGAGATTTACTCGACAAGCGAGACCAGATTGATAGCGAGATAGCTGCCACGGTCCTTGGCAGCAGCAAGAGTCGCGCACCACAGAAATGTGGGCACTGTGGTGAAGAAGGGCATTCAGCGCGAACGTGCGCCAAGAAGTCAGGAGAATAAGAGAAGGGCCCTTCGAGACCTTTTTGTTGGCCAATGTGCTTGGCCGAGCAGGACGAGCCGCCCTGATGGCAACTCGGTGAAAGGGTCACTCAAACCGATTGGAGGCTGCCCGATCTACGGGATTTTCTGCCAGCCAGGCCTGACCTCGAAGCAGGAGCTCATGGCGAGCCTGGGCCTCGCCGAAGGTCGCTGGGGAAGACGTGCGCAACCCTTCGGACGCCCCCCGGGCCCCCATTCTGGGCCTAACCCCGGCCCCGTTCCTTGGCTGACGGGTTTATTCGCCGTCTTTGCTTCGTCGGGTTTCACGGGGAACAGGACGAGTGAGCTGACGCCCTAGGCCTGAATGGCCGCTCTACCCCCCAAAGCAGCCATTGGGCTGACCCGGGGCGAATGGCCGCTCCTGACCCAAAGCGGACATTCCCGATGAGCGTCTTTCCGGCGAAATTTAGTCCCAGAACCGGGGCCGTGCAGCCGCCTAGAACCCTGAAATACGCCCCATTCCGTCCGAAATCGTACCCACGTTGCCAGTAGCGTTCCCGTCTGTCTCAATGCCTTCAAATATGAGGCTGCGGGGGCCGGGGTGGCTGAGGAAACAGAAGGTCAGGATATAGGGTCGGGCGAACTCGAAACTGCCGACCGCAGCCAGTAAGTCTCGCCAACCTGCCTACGGAGCTGCTGCGCAGCTTCGCGGCCATTGTGGATGCCGGCTCGATGCAGCGGGCGACGGAACGGGTGTTTGTGACCCAGTCCGCTCTCAGCCTGCAGATGAAGCGCCTGGAAGACCCGGTGCAGGCCAGTCTGTTCAAGCGCGTTGGCCGGCGGCTGTGCCTGACCTGCCGCACGCTCCATTTCATGAATGCCGCGATCAATCCGCGACCCTTCTTCCCGCTCGCTCCGCCGGGGCGGCGCCCCAGGCCATGCCTGTGCCACCGGCCCAATCGCCGCGCGGCAAAAAAAGAGGCCGCAGCACATCGCTGCGGCCCTGGAGAGACGGTTATACGCTGCCTGCGGGGCGCTTACAGATTGCCGCGGATGCCGATCGTAAAGTAGCGGCCCATCACGTCTTCACCCTGGGGGATGCCGCCAAAGATGGACCCGGGGTTTCCGGACGATCCGACGGTATACGGGGGGACGGCGGCAAAGGCATTCTGCACGTTGACATATGCAGACATGACCGAGCCGTTGTCGAAGGTGATCCGCTTGGAGAGGGTGAAGTCCACTGTGTTGAAGTCAGTATAATAGGGCTGGGCATAGAAAGTCTGCCCAGGTCCGAAAACCTGGATGTTGGTCCCGCCGCTGAACCAGTGCCACTGGGTGTCCACACTCCAGTTGCCGAGCGTGTAATCGGCGAAGAAGGTGGCATGGCCCTTGGGCTGGTTTGTGTGCGAGACGGGGGCACCGGGGAAACTGCTGACGGTGTTCACCGGGGCCACATTCAGCAAGGCGCGCAGATTGACCATGCCCGACAGGTCGGAGAGCACGTCCGCCGTATCGAAACCATAGTCGATCTCGTAATCCACGCCTTCGGTCACATTAAACGCCGCGTTGAGGCTCTGGGCCTTGAGTAGCGTGGGATAGTTGGCCGGCGTGGTGTTGGTGTAGGGGAATGGCCGGACATACAGCGTGCAGAAGGGCGACGTACCGCCGGAGGCGACGCAGATATTCGCAATCGCCGTATTGCTGCCGCTGATGGTGGTGATCGCGTTGGTCAGCTTGATTTTGTAGTAGTCCACCGACATCGTCAGGCCGGGAATGAAGCTCGGCGTCAGCACAACGCCCCCCGTATAGGTGCGCGATGCTTCCGGCACCAGGGCGGGATTGCCCCCGGACACGGTCTGGATGCCGCCCGGATTGAAGTTGGTCAGAGGATCCAGGAAGGGCCCGCTGTTGGAGACCTGGGGTGAATACAGATCGTTCAGCGTGGGGGCACGAATGTCGACCGACGTCGTGCCGCGGAAGCGGACACTGTCGTTCACATGCCAGTCCAGACCGACCTTCCAGGTCTGTGTCGAGCCGGAGACGCTGTAATTGGTGTAGCGGCCCGCGATGTCGGCGTTGAAGCTCTGGACCAGCGGAATATCCTTGAGGATCGGGATGCCCACTTCGCCCGAGAATTCCCACACATTTTCCGAGGCGTGGACGGACGGCACGGTGTTGTTGTCCCACAAGGTCTGGGTGACAGTGGCCTGATTGGCGACGAAGCCCGTGCCAGCGGCGTTGCCGCAAAGGCGAAGGCCCGTGCAATTGACCACCGCGGTCGGCGAGGCGTTGGAATTGATCACATAGTCGAGCCAGCGCATTTCGCCCGCCAACGCCACCTTCACCGGCCCGGCCGGCAGGTTGAAGAGATTGCCCGAAATGTCCGCCGAGACATCGTCCATGCTGTTGGTCTCGGAGAAATGCGTCGATCTTGACCAATAGTTATATTGCGGGTCCGTCGTCACATTGTTGCCGAAGGTGTTGATCGGGACGCAACCCGGATAGAGATCGCCAAATTGCGCGATCGCCGCCGCGGTATTGTTCCAGCACACCGCCTTGCCGTTAACGAGCACGGCGTCCTGCTGCGCATCATGGAACTGGTTGTTGCCGTTGCGCAGGCCAGTGGTCGACAGACGGGTTTCGCCGTGGGTGTAATGCGCGTCCCAGGCAAAATCCTTGAACACCACGCCGTTCAAACCGGTGCTGAGCACGATGTTGCGCGTGACGTTGTTGGTTGCGCGGGTGCGATTCGGGTCGGCATACCATTCCGACACCTTGAAGGTATTGGTGCCGTCGGTCGCCCAGTTGGGGTCCACGGCGCTGTTATCGCCCAACAGCGCCTGGGTGGCCGCCGGGAGGAAGGCATTGTTCTTAAAATAGGTGACAGTCTGACGGCTGGGTTCTTGCTGCGACGGGAAGAAATAGTTGAATTCATTGGATTGCGCGAGCGAGAGCTGGGCAAAGAACGTGGTGTCCTCATTGAAATCATAGCTGAAGCGGCCGAACGCCGTGGCGTTGCGGGTGTTGCCGTAGATCGATTCAGACTTCACTGTGGCTCCATTGCCGCCGATTGCGATAGCGGTCTGGCCCGCGGGGATAAAGCCCAAATTCGCAGGGGTGGGAATGCCGGGCTGGCCGAACTCGTAGCCGTTAACCGAGCAGTTGCTGCAGGTAATAAGGCCGCTGAACGTCGAGCCTGTCTGGCCGCCGAAGAGAGTGTTGGTCACCGGGTTGGCTGCGGTATTGCCGGTATTATAGCTCGTCAATGCATTCGCAAATACATGCCGGGCACCCTGCAGCACGCCGTCGGAGTTGATATAACCGATGGCGCCTTCGATATGGCCGCGACCGCCCAGGATGTCGGTACCGGCCGCCATGTTCACCTTGTAGCGGGCCCCGTCGCCATACGCCGAAATGCCGGCATTGGCATCGTATTTTACGCCGTTGAAATGCTTGTCGAGGATGAAATTGACCACGCCGGTGATGGCGTCGGAACCATAGACCGCCGACCCGCCGCCCGTCACCACGTCCACGCGGCTCATCAGCATCTGCGGCAAGGTGCTGACATCGACGCTGCCGCCCTGGTTCGAGGGCTGCAAGCGCATGCCATCCAGCAGCACCAAGGTGCGCTGCTGCCCGAAATTGCGCAGGTTGAGGAAGTCGCCACTGCTGTTGCCGCCGCCGCTGCTAAGGTTACGGCTCGACGCACTGTTCTGGAAAATCGGCAGCTTGTTCAAGCCGTCCGCGATGGTGCTCGGGGTGGTGGCCAGCAACTGCTCGGTGCTGACCACGGTCAGGGGCGTGGGGGAGTTGGCGATGTCCGAGATGACGCGCGAACCTGTGACGGTCACGCTTTCCACGGAGCTCCCTTGCGCACCCTGCCCGCCGCCAGCGCTTTGAGCGCAGACAGGTGTACTGAACAGGGCCGCGAACAGTGCAATGACGGAAACGGTGGATTTTGAATCACGAAGCATGACTTCCCCCTCTGTGTCACAGGTTTTTTTCAGCCGGGAGATGGAAACAGCTCCTCGGGCAGTGACATCACCGGAAAAGCTAGTTCATTGGAGTATAAACTGCAACGCTTCAGGAAACGTGTACAAACCTTTGACCGGATTACTCCGGACCTGAGCCAGTTGGTAAGGGTAAAGCACGACCACCCCCGTCTGCCGTGACAAGGCAGGCAGGGCAGTCGTCAGGTCTGTCCCCGAAATATCTACGTTATATTTTGTGGACTGCGCGTACGACGGTTCTGCGGAGGCTGGTCTTGAAACTGCCAGACATGCGCAGAGCACGATCGCAGCGAGCGATTTCCCCCTAAACACCATTCTCTGACCCAGTGGGTTGGCACAGGTTTTTGCCTTCACACCGTCCTTATGATGGATGAGACAGGCCATGCCCCCAATCCACCTAGTGGGCCGCTTGAAAAAAACAAAGGATCGCGACTGTTACCATTTTACAACAAGCAGCCCCCTACAGCTCGAAAAGCATCAAGTGAATTTATTGGTTTTGTGTGATGCGCAGTAGCAATAGTACGCTATGCGTCTGGCGCAAACCGCCATGGATATTTGCCCTCTGAGGCGGATCGGCTGCGCAACCGACAACGTGGCGTAAACAGCCGGCCCACGGTCGAAAGAAATGTTACCTGCCGGAGGAGTCTTTATCGCTCACCAAAGTGAGACGGACGTGGCGCGCGTCTATCCACTCCGCATGGATGCCGAAATTGTTCTCCAGGGCGGCGAATATGGCGTCAGTCTGATTAACGCTGAAGGCGCCGCCGACCGGCAGGTTCCCCAGCGCGGGATCCGCAAGTTCAATCTGGATGTTCGAGTAACGGCTGATATCGGCGAGAACTTCCGCCAAAGGCTGGCCGGAATAGATCAATTGACCTTGCCGCCAGGCCAGCTTCCGGCCCAGCTCGGCGTCGGACACGACTGCAGCGCGTTCGATTTTCTGCCCAAAGACGACATCCTGCCCCGCGACAATAACGCCCAGGCTTTTCGCGCCATCGGCAACCTTGCCTTCGCGCGTTCGCGCGGCGATCTCAACACTGCCTTTTGTGACGCGCACGTTCACCA
>JANYAR010000055.1 GCA_025361185.1 Alphaproteobacteria bacterium
GTATGCATACGAAATGTTATGATATGTTTGGGTAGCCCGCGCGAGAATAGCCGCGACCAAGGTGGGATCAGTCATGTTTAGACCCTAGCCCCGGCCCGGTCGCCCTTCAATCCCGCCCATTTTTCAAACTGCACCAGTGCCAAGCACCGGGCACGTAAGTTCATAAGTCATTGAAATTAAAGGCATAGGAATCGCACACTAAACCGCAAGTTGTGGGCGTTTGACATGCCAAGGTCGCTGCATATAGTGCGCGCCTTTCCGGCACCCCGCCGGTGCGAAATTCCATAAGCAGGACCGATGAGCAAGCGCCAAAATTCCAAGTACAAGATCGACCGCCGCATGGGCGAGAATATCTGGGGCCGCCCCAAGAGCCCGGTCAACAAGCGCTCCTATGGTCCGGGCCAGCACGGCCAGCGCCGCGCCAAGAAGCTTTCCGATTATGGCACCCAGCTTCAGGCCAAACAAAAGCTCAAGGGCTATTACGGCAACATCACCGAGCGGCAGTTCCGCAAATATTATCAGGACGCCTCGCGCCGCCCCGGCGACACCGGCGAGAACATGATCGGCCTGCTCGAAACCCGCCTGGATACGGTGGTGTACCGCGCCAAGTTCGTGCCGACCCCGTTCGCCGCGCGCCAGCTGGTCAGCCACGGCCATGTCAAGGTCAATGGCCGCCGCGTCACCATCGCTTCCTATCATGTGACCGAGAAGGACACGATCGAACTGGGCCCCAAGGCGCGTGAGATGGCGCTGGTGCTGGAAGCCTCCAAGAGCGCAGAACGCGACACGCCCGACTTTCTGGAAGTGCATGAAGCCAAGTCGGTCAAGCTGCTGCGTACCCCCAAGCTGGCGGACGTTCCTTACGCCGTGCAGATGGAACCGCATCTGATCGTGGAATTCTATTCGCGCTAGTGAGCCGTCGGCGCGCATGGCGCGCGAGCATGTCCGGTGGGTCCATAGGTCTTGAGCGCGCGAAAGACGCGTATGGACGGCTTGGGCGACCGCAGGCAGATTACCCGCGGACAGTTTACAGGTGAGCTTTCAAAGCGTCTTTCAGGCGTCCCAACGCCCGCTCCTGGCTGTCGAGGATTTTCCTTTCGGCGGCGAGTGCCGCTTCATGCACGGCCCTACAGGCCTCATCGGTGATGGCGTTGATATTGGCCAAAATCACCTCGATGGACTGCTTGAGTTTGGCCGACACTTCCTGGGCCGCCTGGATGACAATCTGGGCCACATCCTCTCCCTCGCAAATGGCTTCGTCCGGCGTGGGCGTAGTTTTACGGTATTCCCTCAGTTTTTCGGCTGCCAGTTCGGCATCCTGCCTTGTCTGTTCCGCCACATTGGCGGCCAGGGCCTGAACCTCGCGGATCGCAATGGCACCCGTCTCGCGCAAAGCCTTGATGGCGGTTTCGGCATCGCGCTGGATTGTTTCCACCGACCCCTTGGCGGTCGCGATCAGCCGCAAACTGGTATTTTTTTCCAACTCCAGCAGGGTCGCTTCCACAACCTCCTTCGGCTTGGTCAGGGCCTCGTGGGCGCACTTGGAGGCTTGCACTTCCGCTTCTGCCAGCAAACGGGTGGCGGCCAGCTCGGCATTGATCAAGACCTTCGCGGAGGCGACCCGGCTATCGGCCTGAACGCGGGCGCTGGCGATGGAGCCGATACTGACGATAGCGGCCATCGCGCCTTCTATGTCGCTGTGAAATTTCGCCTGGGCGGCCCTGGCGGCGGCAACGCGGTTCTTGTCGATAAGGGCGTAGACCTCATCAAGGTCTCCCTTCTGACAGTCACCACTCATGACGGCGTCTTTCCGCTGACATTGGTTTGATCCGACATCGTGCCGCTTGTGCGCCCCCGGTGTTTCCACCGGGCTTTTTTCATCTACGGGTAACTGTGGCTCAGGCTTGAGGGGACTGTGACTTAAGCGGTTTCCAGCGCCACGCCGTGCTGGGTGAGGAAGGGAACCAGCTCCTGCTGCTCGAACATTTCGCGCACGATGTCGGCGCCGCCGACGAATTCGCCCTTCACATAAAGCTGGGGAATGGTCGGCCAGTTGGAGAAGGCCTTGATGCCGTCGCGCACTTCGGGGTCTTCCAGCACATTCACGGCTTTGAACTTGACCCCGACATGGGACAGGATCTGCACCGTCACGGCCGAAAAGCCGCATTGCGGGAAAGCGGGCGTGCCTTTCATATAAAGCAGCACGTCGTTGCTCTTCACGTCTTCGGCAATGCGGGCCTGAACATCGGACATTTGGGAACTCGCGCTGAATCTCGGCTATGATCTAAGCATGGGGCCGTGAGGGGTCAAGGCATGACCTTGGAGCGTCCGCGAGAGCGGGAGCGACCAAATTATAAAGCTGCCCGTTTTTGCTGGATATTGATGCAACTGCCACCCGCCTTAACCAGTGCCATCGCCGCCCTGCTGGAGGGCGTATCGCGCAAAGACCTTGCCGGCTTTGCGGAAAAGCAGTCGGCGGGTTACCGCAAGGGCGCTACGTCCGCTGGCGTTCTCACGCCGGCCGATGCGGCCGCCTATGCCGTGGCGCGCATGCCCGCCACCTATGCGGCCTGCGCGGCGGTGTTCTCAAGAGTTGCGGAGGTGATGGCGGACCTCGCGCCCAAGAGCCTGCTGGATGTGGGCGCCGGCACCGGCGCCGCCAGTTGGGCCGCCGTGATCCAATGGCCGGGCGTCACCTCCGTCACCATGCTGGACCACAATCCCGCGCTCCGCGCATTGGCGCGCAAGCTGGCCGATGCGGGGCCTTTCGCTATGGCCGACATCCTCGGCGGCGATATCGGCGCCGACAAACCCAAAAGCGATGTGGTAGTGGCAAGCTATGTGCTGGCCGAACTGCCCGGGGCGTCGGCGGGCGCAACTGCACGGCATTTGTGGGAATCGGCCGCGCAGATGCTGGTACTGGTCGAACCCGGCACGCCTGCGGGCTTTGCCCGTATCCGGCAGGCGCGCACCGCCCTGATCGAAGCCGGCGCGCATGTGGCCGCACCCTGCACCCATGACAACGCTTGTCCTATGTCTGGTGATGACTGGTGTCATTTCAGTCAGAGATTGCCGCGCTCGCGCGATCACATGCGGCTGAAGGATGCGCGCGTGCCGTTCGAGGATGAACGCTATTGCTATGTCGCGGTGACACGCCAGCCCATCGCGCGTCCTGCCGCGCGCATTCTGGCCCAGCCGCTAGAGGCGAAACCCGGCCTGACCTTCAAACTGTGCGATGAAAACGGCGTGCACGTGCAATTCGTGGCGGCGCGTGACAAAGACGCGTACAAGCGCGTCCGCAAGCTGGGGTGGGGAGATATGTTTTAGCTGACCATTTTTTGTCATTCCCGTACCCCGGTCCACGATGCGCGGCCGGAGTATAAACTCCATCGGGAAGCCAACTTTTTCTTTCGCCGCAGTTTCAAGTTGGATGCCCATTTATACGCTGTCGCTATGAACTCGCGGGCATGACAAGGGAGGGTTATTCAGTCCTTGACCACAGTGGTCAGCTGCAGCGCATGCAGCACCCCGCCCATATTGCCCTTCAGCGCGGCATAGACCATCTGGTGCTGGGCGACACGGCTCTTGCCCTTGAAGGCAGACGATGTGACCGTGGCCGCCCAGTGATTGTCGTCACCGGCCATGTCCTTCATCTCGATCTGCGCATCGGGAAAGGCGTCCCTGATGAACTTCTCGATTTCAGTGCCCTTCATGCCCATGTTGTGCGCTCCTAGTTCGTCACCGGGATTTCTTCGCCCGCCATGTAATTGGGAAACCAGCCTTCAAAGCCGGTCTTTAATATCGCGACCTTAACACCGTCCTTGTCGTCCAGCGTGATCGCATCGCCGCCAGTCTTGCCCAACTCCGCCACCGTGATGCCGGCAGCTTGCGCTTCCGCGACGATCTTCTCGGCCTCGCCAAAGGGCGCGGCGATCACATAGCGCGCCTGGTCTTCGCCGAACCAGAAGGGAATGGCTTGTGGCAACCCGGCCAGCCCAACGCTGGCGCCGATGCCGCGCGGCATCGCCATTTCGGCAATTGCCACCAGCAGCCCGCCATCCGATACGTCATGCACCGTGTCGACGCGGCCCGCCTCGATCAGCCGCCGCACGAAATCGCCGTTCTTCTTTTCGCACCCCAGGTCCACCTTGGGCGCGGCGCCTTCTTCCTTGCCTTCGATCTCGCGCAAATAGATCGACTGGCCCAAATGCCCCTTGGTCTCGCCGATCAGGATGACGACGTCCCCGGCGCGTTTGAACGCCACCGTCGCCATCTTGGTGACATCCTTCATCAGGCCGACGCCGCCGATGGCGGGGGTAGGCAAAATGCCTTCGCCGTTGGTCTCATTATACAGCGAGCAATTGCCGCCGATCACGGGAAAGTCGAGTGCGCGGCAGGCCGCCCCGATGCCGTCGATCCCGGCGACGATTTCCCACATGATCTCCGGCTTTTGCGGATTGCCGTAATTCAGATTGTCGGTCACCGCCAACGGCGTCGCACCCACTGCGGTCAGGTTGCGCCAGGCCTCCGCCACCGCCTGCTTGCCGCCTTCGAACGGATCGGGGCGGCAATAGCGCGGCGACACATCTGTGGTGATCGCCAACGCCTTGTTGGTGCCGTGGATGCGCACCACCGCGGCATCGCCGCCGGGCAGCTGCACCGTGTCGGCCATCACGGTGTGGTCATACTGTTCCCACACCCAGCGGCGCGAGGCCATGTCGGGCGAGGCGAGAATGGTCTTCAGCGATGCCAGAACGGGCTTGGAATTGTCGTAAGTGGGCTCGCCGGTCATCGGCGCACGCTCGGTGTACGGCCGCTCATAGATCGGCGCGGCGTCCGACAGCGCGGTGATCGGCATGTCGGCGACAACCGCGCCCTTGTGCTTGACCACCAGCCGGCTGGTGTCGGTGGTGATGCCGATGACGGCGAAATCCAGTTCCCATTTCTTGAAGATGGCCTCAGCCTGCGCCTCGCGCCCCGGCTTGAGTACGGCCAGCATGCGCTCCTGGCTTTCCGACAGCATCATCTCATAGGCCGTCATATTGGTTTCGCGCTGAGGCACCTTGTCGAGGTCAAGCTCTATGCCGCTGCCGCCCTTGTCGCCCATCTCGGCGGAGGAAGACGTCAAACCCGCAGCCCCCATATCCTGAATGGCGATGATGGCGTCGGTCGCCATCAATTCCAGACAGGCTTCCAGCAGCAGCTTTTCGGTGAAGGGATCGCCCACCTGCACCGTGGGGCGCTTTTCCTCGGATGCATCGTCAAACTCGGCCGAGGCCATGGTGGCGCCGTGAATGCCGTCGCGCCCCGTCTTGGAGCCGATATAGACCACGGGATTGCCCGCGCCCCTGGCGGCGGACAGAAAGATTTTATCGGTGCGCGCCAGGCCGACGCACATGGCATTGACCAGGATGTTGCCGTTATAGCTTTTGTGGAAATTGACTTCCCCGCCCACCGTCGGCACGCCCATGCAATTGCCATAGCCGCCGATGCCTGACACCACGCCCGACACCAGATGCCTTGTCTTGGGATGGCTGGGCTCGCCGAAGCGCAGCGCGTTCATCATGGCGATGGGGCGCGCGCCCATGGTGAAGACGTCGCGCATGATGCCGCCCACACCGGTCGCCGCCCCCTGATAGGGCTCGATGAAGCTCGGGTGGTTGTGGCTTTCCATCTTGAAGACGGCGGCCTGGCCGTCGCCGATATCGATCACGCCGGCATTCTCGCCTGGGCCCTGGATCACCACCTTGCCGGTGGTGGGCAATCGCCGCAGCCATTTGCGCGAGGATTTGTAAGAACAATGCTCGCTCCACATGACCGAGAAGATGCCAAGCTCGGTCATGTTGGGCGGGCGGCCCATGATCTTGAGCACGCGCTGGTATTCCTCGGGCGCCAGCCCGTGTTCGGCGACGATCTGGGGCGTGATCGCCGGCTCAACTGACGTCGGCTTGTTCACGAAAGCGCTTCCACGATCCCCTTGAACATCGCCTTGCCGTCCGTCGAGCCCTGCAGAGGCTCCACGGCATTCTCGGGATGGGGCATCAGGCCAAGCACGTTCTTGGTATCGTTGAAGATGCCGGCGATGTTG